>DAIMZU010000024.1:0-12902 GCA_036733845.1 Ramlibacter sp. | reverse complement strand
GCGCCGCAGCGCGCGGGCGATCGCACCTGCGCTGGCGAGGCCCGGCAGCAGGCGCAGCCCCGCGCCCGCATGCACCACGCGCGCGGCCACGCCGGGCTGGTCGAAGGCGATCGGCAGGACGAGCATCGGCTTGCCCGCGGCGAGCGCGTCCATCACCGTGTTGAGCCCGCCGTGCGTGATCACCACGTCGGCGCGCGCGACGGCCTGCGCCTGCGGTGCGAACCCCGTGACCCAGTTCGCGCCGGCGCGCTCGAGGGCCGCGCACTGGCGGGCGTCGAGCCGGTCGCAATGCGCCACCAGCACCGCCGCCCCGGCGGCGCGGCAGCCACGGACGATGCGCAGGAAGAGCCCGAACCGGCCGCCCTGCAGGGTACCGAGCGAGGCGAACACCATGGGAACGCCGGGCGGCGGCTGCCATGCGGCGGGCCACTCCGGGCCGTCCTGGCGAGCGCCGGTTGGGGCCGGGCGCAGCGGGCCGACGTCGTGCAGCGCTGCGGGCGCCTGCTCGCGGGGGAAGTCGAAGCCGGGGACGAGCTGGCTCAGTTGCAGCAGCGGCGACAGGCACTGGTCTAGACGGGTGCGGGGCGGCAGCCCGGAAGCGGCCGCGTGGCGGGCGATCACCCGGGCGTGGGGCCGCATCAGCCAGTCGTACACGCGGGCGCTGTGCAGGTTCAGCTGCAGCCCGCGCTCGTCGCGGGCCCAGCCCCAGGGCATGACCGGCAGGGGGACGCGCGGCTCGCGCAGCGGCGGCAGCGCGCAGTGCACCGAGGCGAAGGGCAGGCCGAGGGCGCCCGCCACCAGCCCGCCGGCCGCCTCCATTCCGTCGGCCAGGACCGCATCGACGCCCCGCGAACGCAGCAGCGCCGGCGCCTCGCGGCAAAGGAGCCCGGTGCACGAGGCCATGTCCGCGATCACCCGCGCGAGCCCCCACGGACCGCCGGGCCGCGCGGCACGCTCGACCAGGCGTTCCAGCGTGCCGGGCGGATGGGTGCTGGCGCCGATCGCGTGGAAGGCGATCGGGCCCGGACGCAACTGGGCGCCGACGTCGGCCATGTGCACCCAGCTGACCACGTGGCCGCGGTCAGCGAGCGCGAGCGCCAACGCCTCGAGCGCGCGGAGATGGCTCGGAAACGGCGGGGCGATGACGGCGATGTGGGACAGGGCGGACTTTCGGGCGCGAGGCTCGACGATAGCCCAAAGCAGGAGGCCGCGCCGGGCCCCGGCGATCGCGCCGAGGGTTGGACCCCGGAGAGGGTGACCCGCGGCTTGGCTAGGATCGGGGTGACTCTGCCAGCCACCACGTACCGACGCATGGACCCCACCACGCCCACACGAGACCCCGACCTCCCCTGGCACGCCCTGCCGCCGGGCGAGGTCCTGGCCGCGCTCGACGCCGATCCCTCCGGACTCACCGCCGCCGAGGCCCGGCAGCGGCTGGCGCGGCACGGGCCGAACCGGCTGGCCGAAGCCCCGCCGGTGCCCGCCTGGCGACGCCTGGCCCGGCAGTTCGACAACCTGCTGCTGTACGTGCTCCTGGCCGCCGGCCTGGTGACCGCGCTCATGGGGCACTGGGTCGACACGATCGTCATCGTGGCCGTGGTGGTGCTCAATGCGGCCATCGGCTTCCTGCAGGAGGGCAAGGCCGAACGCGCGCTGCAGGCCATCCGGCACCTGCTGGCGCCGCACGCGGTGGTGCTGCGCGACGGGCACCAGCACGACATCGACGCCGCGGACCTGGTGCCCGGCGACGTGGTGCTGCTCGCCTCGGGGGACAGCCTGCCGGCCGACGTACGCCTGCTGCAGGCCCGCAACCTGCGGGTCGACGAGTCCGCCCTCACCGGCGAATCGGTGCCCGTGGCCAAGGACCCCGCGCCGGCGGAATCCGGCGCAGGCGTCGCGGACCGGCGCTGCATGGGGTATGCCGGGACCCTGGTCACCCAGGGACAGGCGCGCGCGGTGGTGGTCGCGACCGGCACGCACACCGAGATCGGCCGCATCGGCCGCATGCTCGAGACCGTCTCCCAGGACACCACGCCGCTGCTGCGCAAGATGGCCGAGTTCGGACGGCACCTGACCGCCGTCGTGCTGGGCGCGGCGGCGCTGCTGTTCGGCTTCGGCACGCTGGTGCGCGACCTGGCCGCCGGGGACATGTTCATGGCCGCCGTCGGCCTGGCGGTCGCGGCGATCCCCGAGGGGCTGCCCGCCATCCTGACCATCACCCTGGCCATCGGCGTGCAGCGCATGGCCGGGCGGCATGCGGTGATCCGCCGGATGCCGGCGGTCGAGACGCTGGGCGCGGTCACCGTGATCTGCTCGGACAAGACCGGCACGCTCACGCGCAACGAGATGACCGTGCAGCAGGTCGTCTGCGGCGGCGAAGTGCTGGAGATCACCGGCGCGGGTTACGGACCGGAAGGCCTCGTCCTGCGCGGAGGCCAGCCGGTCGAAGCGGCAGGCCTCGCCCGTGATCTGCCGGCGCTGCACCGGCTGGCCGAGGTGGCGGCCCTGTGCAACGACGCCAGCCTGCACGAGGCCGACGGCGCCTGGCAGCTCGCTGGCGACCCGACCGAGGGTGCGCTCTTCACCCTGGCCGTCAAGGCCGGGATCGCGCCCGCCGCGCTGCGGCTCGAGCAGCCCCGGCTGGACGTGATTCCCTTCGAGTCAGAGCACCGCTACATGGCCACGCTGCACGCCGCACCCGGGGGCACGGTGGTGCGCGTCAAGGGTGCGCCGGAGCGGGTGCTGGGCATGTGCGCATGGCAGGTGGCCCTCGACGGAAGCCGCCACCCGATCGATCAAGACTACTGGCGCAGCCAGGTCGAGGCGCAGGCGCGCGCCGGGCGGCGTGTGCTGGCGCTCGCGCAGCGCTCCCTGGGCGCGAAGGACGAACTCTCGCACGCCGACCTTGCCAGCGACCTGGAACTGCTGGGGCTCGCGGCCATCATCGACCCGCCGCGCGACGAGGCGCGGCAGGCGGTCGCGCAGTGCCGCGGGGCGGGCATCCGCGTGATCATGATCACCGGCGACCACGCGGTGACCGCCGCCGCGATCGCCGGTCAGCTCGGCCTGGGCGAGGCCCCGCTCGTCGCGCTCTCGGGCAGCGACGTGGAGTCCATGGACGACGAGGCCCTGCGCGAGGCGGTCGGCCGAACGCAGGTCTTCGCGCGCGCCAGTCCCGAGCACAAGCTGCGCCTGGTGCGCGCGCTCAAGGCCAATGGCGAGATCGTGGCCATGACCGGCGACGGCGTGAACGACGCACCCGCGCTCAAGCAGGCGGACGTCGGCGTGGCCATGGGCCGCAAGGGCACCGAGGCGGCCAAGCAGGCGGGCGACATGGTGCTGGCCGACGACAACTTCGCGTCGATCGCGCATGCGGTCGAGGAAGGCCGCACGGTCGACGACAACCTGCGCAAGACAGTCACCTTCCTGCTGCCGGTCAACGGAGGCGAGTCCCTCACGCTGCTCATCGCGGTCCTGCTGGGGATCGCGCTGCCCATCCTGCCGGCGCAGGTGCTCTGGGTCAACATGGTCAGTTCGGTCGCGCTCGCCATGGTGCTGGCCTTCGAGCCGACCGAGCCCGACGTCATGCGCCGCCCGCCGCGTCCACCCGGGGCGCCGCTGCTCTCGCGCTTTCTCGTGTGGCGGGTCGTGCTGATCTCCAGCCTCTTCTCGCTGGGCATCTTCGGCATGTTCGAGTGGGTGCTCTCGCGCGGCGGCAGCCTGGAGGCGGCACGCACGGCCGCGGTCAACGCCCTCGTGTGCATGGAGGTGTTCTACCTGTTCAGCGTACGCTACCTGAAGTCGCGCTCCTTCACCTGGCAGGGGATGCGCGGCACGCCCCGGGTGCTGGCGGCGGTCGGCGGGGTGTTCCTGCTGCAGCTGGCCTTCACCTACCTGCCCCTGCTGCAGACGATGTTCCGGACCGAGGCGCTACCGGTGTCGACGGGGCTGGTGATCGTCGGTGTCGGTGTGTCGCTGCTGGTGCTGCTGGAGATCGAGAAGGCGCTGCTGCGCCGGGCCGCTCCGGCCGCCTGACGCAGGGGTCAGCCCGGTTGCCGGTGCGGCCGTGCGCCCGCGGGCTGCCCAGGTGCGCGCTCGCCGATTTCCTTGCCCTCGGGCGAGTGGTGCTCGATCAGCACGTTGACCTCCGAGCCGATCAGCATCACCAGGCCGGCGATGTAGAGCCACATCATGAGCGCGACCACCGCACCGATACCGCCGTACACCGCGCTGTATTCGGCGAAGCGCTGCACGTAGATGGCAAAGCCGGCGGAGGCGACCAGCAGCAGCACCGTCGCGGTGACGCCGCCGATGGTGACGAACTTGAACTTCTGCTGCTTGACGTTCGGCGCCAGGTAGTAGGTCAGCGAGAAGGCCAGCATGATCGACAGCACGATGATCACCCAGCGCAGCACGGCGAAGAACATCAGCAGCGCGCCGCTGAAGCCGAAGCGGTTGCCGATCCAGTCCTGCACCACGCCGCCGAGCACGATCAGCGAGAAGGTCAGCAGCATCATCGAGCCGAACAGCAGGCTCAGGCCGATGGCGACGAGGCGCGCACGGATGAAGCTGCGTGCTTCCTTCACGTCGTAGGTGATGTTGAGCTGCTGCATGATCGCGTACATGCCGGTCGACGCCGCCCACAGGGTGCCCAGCGCACCGACCGACACGATGCCGCCGTGCTGCTTGTCCATCACTTCCTCGAGCACGTTGGTGAACATGCTCGCGGCCTCCCTGGGCAGTGCCTGGTTCAGCAGGTCCATGATCGCCATGTCCACGCGCGGGATGGGCAGGAAGGGGATCAGGCCCATCGTCAGGATCATCGCGGGGAAGATCGCCAGGGTCAGGTAGAAACCCAGGGCGGCGGCGCCGTTCCAGACGTTGTCTTCGCTGATCTTGGTGTTGAGTTCCCGCAGGAACTGGCCGAGGGGGATGGGCAGCTTCATGGAGCGTCACCCTATCGCAGCCCGATGGTGCCTGGGTAGGCCGGCGCCGTTGCGGCCCGGGCGGGCTGTTGACGCCCGGCGTCAGTGGCCGCCGCTGAGGTACCGCTGCGCGACGGGTGCTACAGTCGGCCGGCTCGCCTTCCACGCTTCGCATGCCCCCTGACTCCGCCCCCCGCGTCTGCCTCGTCCATGCGGTCTACCCCGCCATGGCGCCCGTCCATGCGGCGCTGGCGGCGCTCTGGCCGGAGGCATCGCGCAGCAACATCGTCGACGACGGCCTGCCGCGACTGCTGCAGCAGCAGGGCGGCATCACGCCCTTGATCAGGGACCGCTTCGTCGCCCTGGCGCGGCTGGCGGCGTCGCAGGCGGACGGCGTGCTCTTCACCTGCTCGGCCTTTGCCGAGGCCATCGACCATGCGGCCGGCAGGGTCGAGGTGCCGGTGCTCAAGCCGGAGGCGCCGATGCTCGAGCAGGCAGCGGCCAGCGGCGGGCGCGTGGGCATGATCGCGACCTACGGGCCGTCGATCGCCTCCATGGAGGCCGTGTTCGGGAGGTTCGCACAGCAGCTGGGGACGTCCGCGACCATCGAGTCCCTCCTGGTGCCAGGCGCGCTGGATGCGACGCTCTCCGGTGACGTCGCGCTGCACGACCGGCTCGTGGCGGATGCGGTGCCGCGGCTGGCGCACTGCGACATGATCCTGCTGGCGCATTTCTCCACGTCGACGGCGCTGGCGGCGGCGCAGGAACGCACGCGGCAGCCGGTCCTGAGCGCCCCGCATGCAGCCGTCGCCAGGCTGCGGCGCGAGGTGGAGGGGCGGCACTCCACCATTCCGGAGGTCGCGAGAACCCACGCTCGCTAGGTTCAAGCGGAAGCACCGCGCTCCTGGCTCCCCGCGTTCGCGGGGATGACGGAAGTGCGGGGAACGGACGTGCGGGAGATGACGCCGGCCGGCGGTCACCACGCCGCGTTGAAGGCCTGGGCGAGTTCATCCAGCGCGGCCGCGTCGAGTGGCTGCGGTTTCGGATGCGACAGCATCCATAGCCGGGCCGTCTCCTCGAGTTCCTCGAGCACCGCCATCGCATGCGCCGGCGTCTCGTGCCACACATTGGGGCCGAGCCGGGACAGCATGACCGCACGCAAGGGGGTCCGCCGCGCCCCGTGGGCGGCGATCTCCGCCGCCACGGCATCGCCGACGCGCGGGTCGCCGGGCCGGTGGTAGGGCACCACCGGCACATGCCCGACCTTCATCACGAAATATGGCGTGATCGGCGGCAGCAGGTCGCCCTGCAACGGCTGCAGGGTGAGCGCGACGCAGTGCGTGCTGTGGGTGTGGATCACGCAGCCCGCCGGTTGCCCCTGCGCGGTGGTCGCCTCGTAGATGCGGCGGTGAAGCTGCAGGGTCTTGCTCGCGCGTCCACCGGACAGCGGGGTGCCGTCGGGCGCCACATGGGACAGGTCGTGCCGTTCCAGGAAGCCCAGGCAGGCGTCGGTCGGCGTGATCAGGAAACTGCCGTCGGCCAGGCGGACGCTGATGTTTCCGGCGGTCGCGTGCACGTACCCCCGCTCGAACAGGCTTTTCCCGACCCGGCAGATTTCATCGCGGGCGGTGGTCTCGTCCATGGCGTTCATCCGGACACCGCAAACGCGCGGGTGAAGAAATCGGGGCCACCGAAGTTGCCCGACTTCAGGGCCAGGTGCAGCCCCCCGGCGCCCGGGACCTGTGCGTGGCACCAGGGCACGCCAGGGTCGATCTGCGCTCCGATGCGCAGGCTGCGCAGGCCAAGCGCCTGCACGACCGCGCCGGAGGTTTCGCCGCCCGCCACCAGCAGCTGCCCCGTGCCTGCGCCGACCAGGCCCTGCGCGATTCGAGCCAGCGCCTCCTCGACCTGCTGGCCCGCCGCTGCGGCGCCGAGGCGGTCCTGCACCGCCTTGACCACCTCGGGCGATGCCGAGGAATAGACCAGCACCGGATCGCTGCCCAGGCGTGGCCGTGCCCAGGCCAGGGCCTCGGCGACCACGTCTTCGCCCTGCGCGAGCCGCAGGGGATCGATGGCGAAGGCCTGCCCGCCCGCCAGCATGAAGGCGTGGACCTGGGCGTTGGTGGCCGCCGAGCAGCTTCCCGAGACCACGGCGCGCGCGCCCGAGGGCGCAGGAAGCGCCGCGGCCTGCGGCGAGGGCCTGAGCCCGAAGTTGGCCGGCAGGCCGATGGCCACGCCCGACCCGGCGACCACCAGCCGCTCGCCGGCGAGCGCCGCTCCGAGCGCGTGCAGGTCAGGATCGGCCAGTGCGTCCACGATCGCGAAGCGCAGGCCCTCGGACTTCAGCGCCGCGATGCGCTCGCGGATCGCGGCCGCGCCCTGGCGGACCGTGGCGTGCTCGATGAGTCCCACCCGGCCTGCGGCCTGCGCCTGCAGCACCCGCACCAGGTTCGGGTCGGTCATGGGCGTGAGCGGGTGGTGGCGCATGCCCGACTCGGACAGCAGCACGTCGCCGACGAACAGGTGGCCCTTGTAGACCGTGCGGCCGTTCTCGGGGAACGCGGGCGTGACGCAGCAGAAGGACTCGCCGAGCCGATCGAGCAGCGCCTCGGCCACCGGTCCGATGTTGCCCTGGGGCGTGGAGTCGAAGGTGGAGCAGACCTTGAAGTAGAACTGCCGCGCGCCCGCCCGTTGCAGCCATTCGAGCGCCTCGAGCGACTGCGCGACGGCCTGCCCGGGCGGTGTCGTGCGCGACTTGAGCGCCACCACCACGCAGTCCACGTCGGATGGCGGCGGGCCGTCCGGCACGCCGATGGCCTGCACCACCCGCATGCCGGCGCGCACGAGGTTGTTGGCCAGGTCCGTCGCGCCTGTGAAATCGTCGGCGATGCAGCCGAGCACCAGCGTGCTCATGGCGCGTCGCCGCTCAGGCCGTGGCGGATGGCATAGCGGACCAGGTCGCTGGCGTTGCCCAGGCCGAGCTTGTGCATCAGGTTGGACTTGTGCGTGCTCACCGTCTTGACCGACAGGTTGAGCCGGTGGCCGATGTCGGTGACCGACACCCCGGAGGCGAGAAGCTGGAAGACTTCGAACTCACGGGTGGACAGCGCTTCGTGCGGCGGCGCCTCGCTGCCCGGCATGGCCCCCAGGGCGAGCTGCTGGGCGACATCGGCGCTGACCCATGCACCGCCGGAGGCGATCTTGCGCAGCGCCTGGTCGAGCTGCCCCGGCGCGCTTTCCTTGGTGAGGTAGCCGCTCGCGCCGGACTTGATCGCCCGCACCGCGTACTGCGACTCCTGGTGCATGCTCAGGACCAGCACGCGGACGCGGGGCTTAAGGGCCTTCACGAGCTTGATCAGTTCCATGCCGCTGCGCCCCGGCATGGACAGGTCGAGCACCAGCAGGTCAAAGTCGAGCTCGCGCACGAGCCGCAGGACCTCGTTGCCGTCCCCCGCCTCGCCCACCACCTCGAAGTCCGGCGCGCTGGAGACGATTCGCTTGAGGCCTTCGCGGACGATCGCGTGGTCGTCCGCCATGACGATGCGGATCATGCGCCCGCCCCTGCCACCGGGGCGATGATGCGGGCCTCGACCCGGGTGCCCTGCCCCGGCGCGGAATCGATCTGCACGGATCCCTCCAGCAGCTGTGCGCGCTCGCGCAGGCCGATCAGCCCGAGCGACTGGGGCTGGCGGGCCGCATCGGGATCGAAGCCCGTGCCGTTGTCGCGCACCGTGATGACGATTTCACCCCGCTCCCGCACCACGGCCACGGAGGCCTGCGTCGCGTGGGCGTGCTTGCCGACGTTGGCGAGCGATTCCTGGACGATGCGGAAGACGGCCGTGGCATAGGGCTCGTCGAGCTCGAGGGATTCGTGCATGTCGAGCGCGCAGGGAATCCCGTGGCGCTGCGTGAAGTTGTGGACCACCCATTCGATCGCGGCCAGGAGCCCGAGATCATCGAGCACGAGGGGACGAAGGTCGGCCGCGATGCGGCGGGTCGCCGCGACGCTGGCGTCTAGCATCTCCAGCATGCCCGCGAGCTTGGCGGCGGCGCCCGCCGCGTCGCTCGCGAGGTGGTCACGCACCCAGATCGCATCCATCTTGAGCGCGGTCAGCGACTGCGCCAGTTCGTCGTGCAGTTCCCGGGCGACGCGGCTCTTCTCCTGCTCGCGGATGGCCGCGGCCTCGGTGGCGAAGCGCGCCAGGTCCTTGCGGGCGCGCACGCGCTCGGTCACGTCCCGCAGGATCACGGAGAAGACCTTGCCCTGCTGCGTGTCGATCTGGGAAATGGACGCGTCCATCGGGAACTCGGTGCCGTCCTTGCGCAGCCCGTACAGGACCATGCCCTCGCCCTTGCGCCGCGAGGTGACGCCGGTGTGGGCGAAGTGGCGCATGTGCTGGTCGTGGGCCGCGCGGAACCGCTGGGGCATGAGCATCTCGAGCGTGCGTCCCCGGACTTCGTCGCTGCTCCAGCCGAAGGTCTGCTCGGCCGCGCGGTTGTACAGCACGATCTTTCCGCGCTCGTCGACGCTGATGATGGCGTCCATTGCCGAGTCGAGCAGCGCGGCGAGGCGGTCCGCGGCGTCCGCCTGGTTCAGATGCGAGAAGGGCACGTGGAGGCGATCTGGCGTTGTGGAATGCGCCAAATTTACCAGCACCCGCGCGGCCGTGCCGGCGGACGCGTCATCCGCGTCGCCGCGGCGTCACTCCGGCAGGGGCAGGCCGGGCTCGGGCGTCGTGCCGCGCAGCAGCCACACGGCCATGATGCTGGCGCCCATGGCGGCGAACCAGAAGGTGAAGAAGGCGACGGTGTAGACCGCCTGGCGCGACCAGCCCAGCGGACCGCCGCCCCAGCTCAGCTCGAGCGGGTCGACCAGGGCGAACACGGCGAGTTCCAGCACGCAGGCGGCCAGGAAAGCCGGCCAGGCCACCGCCATCATGATCTTGCCCCACATCGTCGTGTCTCCTCTGTTGTCCGTGCCGTCGCAGGCCCAATGCTAGCGCTAGCGCCGGCCGCCGTCCTGTGCCTCGGCGTCAGCGGCCGGGCGCCGGCGAAGCTGCGTGGTTGCGCCCCTGCATGGCCGGCAGCAGGTCCTTGGCCTGCTGTTCGGCGAGCGCCTTGTTGATCTCGATACCCTGCCGGTAGTAGTCCTGCGCCACGAGCGGATCGTGGGTCTGCACGGCGATCACGAAGGTGGCGATGCCGGCAACCACGACAGCCGCCGGTCCGGAGACCACGAGCCAGACATAGCCGTGGCGCCACCAGGGCTTCGACGGGGGTTCGGTGCGTGCGGGTGAAATCATGGCGGTCACTTTCTCTCTGTGTGTCTGAGGAGGCCGATCAGCGCGGCATCAGGAAGACAGCCTTCTCGCTCACGTGGGCATCGCCCGAGACGGCCTCGACCTGGAACTGGATGGGGTGCGATCCCGAGGCGGCTGCGCCGTAGGGCACCTGCAGGCGGACGGCCACCCAGCGCGACTGGGCCGAGCCGACCTCGACCTGCGCATCGGAGGCGACCCGCAGGCCGGGCAGCCCTTCGGCGGAGATGCGGTAGGTCTGCGGCCGCTCGGTGGCGTTCATGATCTGCAGGCGGTAGACGTTCTCGATCTGGCCGCCGGCGACGATGCGCGAGAGCGCCGCACGGTCCCGCACCACGTCGACCTTGAGCGGCGTTCGCACGGCGAGGCTGCCCAGCAGCGCCAGCGTGAGCGCGCCCAGGATGACGCCATACACCAGGACCCGCGGGCGCATGACCCGCCGCCAGGTCAGCGCCGGCCCGGTGGGGTCGGCCAGCGCAGTCTGGGTGGTGAAGCGAATCAGCCCGCGCGGGTACTTCATCTTGTCCATGACGCTGTCGCAGACGTCGACGCAGGCCGCGCAGCCGATGCATTCGTACTGCAGACCCTTGCGGATGTCGATGCCGGTCGGGCAGACGTGCACGCAGAGATTGCAGTCGATGCAGGACCCCAGCCCCTTCGCCTTGTAGTCGGCGCTGCGCCCACGCGATCCGCGCGGCTCGCCGCGTGCGGTGTCGTAGCTGACGATCATGGTGTCCTTGTCGAACATCGCGCTCTGGAAGCGCGCGTAAGGACACATGTACTTGCACACCTGCTCGCGCATGAAGCCGGCATTGCCATAGGTGGCGAATCCGTAGAACACGGTCCAGAACAGCTCCCAGGGGCCCATGCCCAGCTGCAGGAACGAGGCGCCCAGTTCAGTGATGGGCGTGAAGTAGCCCACGAAGGTGAATCCGGTCCACAGCGACAGCGCGACCCACGCGAAGTGCTTGGCCGACTTGCGCGCGACCTTCTCGACGGTGAGCGGGCCGGCGTCGAGCTTCATGCGGGCGTTGCGGTCCCCTTCGATGCGCCGCTCGATCCACAGGAAGATCTCGGTGTAGACGGTCTGCGGGCAGGCGAAGCCGCACCACAGGCGCCCCGCCACGGCCGTGAACAGGAACAGCGACAGAGCGCTGATCACCAGCAGGCCGGTGAGGTAGATGAAGTCCTGCGGATACAGCACGTAGCCGAACAGGTAGAAACGCCGGGACGCCAGGTCGAAGAGCACCGCCTGCCGGTCGCCCCAGGTCAGCCAGGGCAGTCCGTAGAACACGATCTGCGTGAGCCAGACCAGCGCCCAGCGCCAGTTGGCGAAGCGGCCGCTGACGCTGCGCGGGTAGATCTTCTGGTGCGCCTCGTAGAGCGATTCGTACGTGAGGTCCGAGGCCGCCGCCGGTGCCGCGGCGTCGGCCCCGACCTGCGGCTCGGGTGCGGCAGGCGGCTGCGGGATGATGGGGATGACTTTCACGGCGGTCCGAATGAGTAAGGGGCCGTGGATCACCACGGCCCCCCGATGATGCGTCGCACCCGAAGGCGGCGACTTGTCCTGGATCAAATGGCCGGTCAGGGCCGGTTGGGTGCCGGCTTGTTGGACAGCCCCCACACGTACGCGGAAAGCACGTGGATCTGGGCCTCGGTCAGCTTGCCTTCCTGGGCCGGCATCTGGTTGTTCTTGCCGTTGTTGATGATGCTGACGATCGCCTGCTCACCCCAGCCATGCAGCCAGACGTCATCGGTCAGGTTGGGTGCGCCCAGTGCGGGGTTGCCCTTGCCGTCCATGCCGTGGCAGGCCGCGCAGCTGCTGTACTTGCTCTTGCCCAGCTGTGCACGCAGCGAATCGTGCGGCGAGTTCGACAGGCTCAGGACATAGTGGGCGACATTGCGCACATCATCCGAGCTGCCGACGGCAGCGGCCATGGGAGGCATGACGCCGGTGCGTCCCTTCTGGATCGATTCGGCGATCTTGTCGGGCGCGCCGCCCCACATCCAGTCGGTGTCGGCCAGGTTGGGGAAGCTCTTGCTGCCGCGCGCGTCCGAGCCGTGGCATTGCGCGCAGTTGTTCATGAACAGGCGCTCGCCGATTGCCATGGCGTTCGAGTCGCCGGCCAGGTCCTCGTGCTTGCGCGCGGTGAACTGGGCATACAGCGGCTCGAGCTGCTGGCGTGCCTTCTCGATCTCGCGGTCGTAGTTGCCGGCGCTGGACCAGCCCAGGCGGCCCTGGTAGCTGCCCAGGCCGGGGTAGGCCACCAGGTAGAGCAGCGAGAACACGATGGTCAGCACGAACAGCCACACCCACCAGCGCGGCAGGGGGTTGTTCAACTCGACCAGGTCCTCGTCCCAGACGTGGCCCGTGGTGTTGTCCGACCGGGAGACGACCTTCTTGCGGCCCGAAACCCAGAGGAGGATCAGGCACGCGAAGATGCTGACCAGCGTGACGCCGGCCACGAAGACCGACCAGAAACCTGTGGTGAAGTCGCTCATCTCGGCACCCGTCAATCGTTCTGGAAGGGAAGGGCCGCCGCTTCGTCGAAGCGGTCCTTGTTGCGCCGGGCGTAGGCCCAGGCGGCGATGCCGATGAACACGCTGAACGACAGCAAGGTCGCCAGGATGCGCATGGTGGTGATGTCCATGTCAGTCT
>DAIMZU010000023.1:0-12974 GCA_036733845.1 Ramlibacter sp. | reverse complement strand
TGCGCGCCGCGCAATGGGGCGAGCGCGGGGCGGAGGATTTCTACCGCTGCCTCGATTGGCTCTGGACGCCCAGTCCCTGAACCGACGAATTCAAGCGATCGACCATGAAACTTTGCCGCTTCAACCACGACCGACTCGGACTTGTCGAGGGCGATGAGGTCTACGATGTGACCGCCGCACTCGAACGACTACCCGCGATGCGCTGGCCCGCGCCATGGGGCGACCCCCTCGTCGCGCACCTCGACGTCCTCGTGGTTGCCGTGCAGCGCCTGCGTGCGCAGGCTGCGCGCCTGGCGCTGCGCGAGGTGAGCCTGCACAGCCCCATCACTCAGCCTACGAAGGTCATGGCCGCGCCGGCCAACTACAGGCTGCACGTGCTGCACGACACCAAGGACCCGGGCGTGGACCAGGGGGTGCATGCCAAGGCACTCGAAGGCGTGGACCGGCCCGTCGACAAGTACGGGCTGTTCCTCAAGGCCGCTTCGTCGGTGGTCGGCGCCCACGAGGGAGTGGAGATCGTGTTCCCCGACCGCCGCACGGACCACGAGATCGAGCTGGCCGTGGTGATCGGCAAGGCCGGTCGCGAGATCCCGCGCGCGGACGCCATGACTCACGTGGCTGGTTACACGGTCGGTCTCGACATGACCGTGCGCGGCTCGGAAGAGCGCAGCTACCGCAAGTCGCCGGACAGCTACACGGTCCTCGGTCCGTGGTTCGTGACCGCCGACGAAGTGCCGGATCCGCATGCGCTCACCATGTCGCTGTGGGTCAATGGGGAGCGCCGCCAGCATTCGTCGACCGCCGCGATGACCGTGGACATCCCGGACCTGATCGCATTCGCCTCGCGGGCCTACACGCTGCACCCCGGCGACGTCATCCTGACCGGCACTCCCGAGGGCGTGGGGCCGGTGCGGCCCGGCGACGAAGTGCGGGTCGCCTGCGAGCGCATCGGCGAGATGGCGTTTCGCGTGCGCTCGCGGGCGTAGGGGGCTCTGATTCAAGTCCGGCGCCTCCCTGGTCGGCGGGACTGCCTCAGCACCGGAGGCGGTCGATGAAGCAGATGCCCTGGCGAATCGGGCCAGGAGTCCGCTCCGCCGTTCCGAACCGGCGATGGTCAGAGCCACCGTAGGGGTTTTCATGCGGTTGGAGCCGGAGCGGCAAAAATCATACAATCATTGGATCAACCATTGAACGTTTGCCGCACGCGGCGCCAAGCAACCGCACTAGCACAAGGACACCAGACATGAAAGCAAGCAAGAGGGCGCTGATCATGGCGCTGACCTTCCTGGCCGCAGGAACCGTTTTCGGACAGGCCGACAGTTTCCCCAGCCGCCCCATCACCATCGTCGTACCCTATCCGGCCGGCGGGACGAGCGACGGCCAGGTGCGCATGTTCCAGGACATGTTGGGGAAGCTTCTGGGCCAGCCGGTGGTGGTGGAAAGCAAGCCAGGGGCATCCGGCGCCATTGCGGCTCAGCATGTCGCGCGCTCCAAGCCGGATGGCTACACGCTGCTGTATCCGAACGGCGGCGTGTTGATCTCCCCGCTCCTGAGCGACAAGGCGGGCTACGATGCGCTGAAGGACTTCAAGCCGATCACCGTGGTGACGTCCGTGCCCATGGTGCTTGTCACCCCAAAGTCAGTTCCAGGCAACAGCCTTGCCGAGTTCCTCCAGTACGCGCGAAAGCAGCCCAACGGCATCCTGTACGCGTCGGCCGGAACCGCTTCCTTTGGCCATATTGCTTCCGCCCGCCTTGCCCAGATGGCGGGCATCAAGGTGGAGCACGTGCCATACAAGGGTGAAGCCAATACGACGATGGCTGTGCGCTCGGGCGAGGTGCAGATGCTGTTGACCACGCCGTCGTCAGCGATGCTCGGCCAGGTGCAGCAAGGAAATATCAAGCTGCTGGGCGTCGGCACCCCCAGGCCCTCTCCCTTGCTTCCGGGCACTCCGACCATCGACCAGGCGGTGCCCGGCTTCACTTCCGAGATCTGGTTCGGCCTGCTTGCTCCGGCAGGGACGCCCGACGCGGTCGTGGATAAAATCAACGCCGCCGTCAGGACCGTCATGGCTGACCAGGCCATCCGGGACAAGCTCCAACCAACGGGTGCATTGCCGCGTACCACCACGCCCGCCGAGTTCGCCACGCTGATGAAGGAAGAATCAGCTCAGTTGCGCGACGTCATCTCAAAGTACGGCATCAAGGCCGAATGATGGCGCGCTGATGAAATCTGAGTGCGATCTCGTCGTCGTCGGTTCCGGCGCCGCCGGCTTGGCCTGCGCGATCACGGCCAGGAAGCGCGGCCTCGACGTCGTGGTGCTGGAAAAGGAGCCCGTGTTCGGCGGAACCACTGCGTTGTCCGGCGGCGTGCTGTGGATCCCCCTGAGCCGCCACGGACGCCAGCAGAACCCGGCCGACTCCGTCGACGCCGTGCGCAGATACATGCAAGCGGAGACCGGCCGGTTTTATGACGATGAGGCGGTGCAGTGCTTCCTCGACAACGGTCCGCGCATGGTGGACTTCTTCGAACGCGACACGGAGCTGAAGTTCATCTCCACCCTGTACCCGGACTACCATCCCTCGGCGCCGGGGGGCGTGGACATCGGGCGCTCCATCCTTGCGGCACCCTACGACATCCGCGGCCTGGGCAAGGACATGGCGAGGCTGAGGCCGCCGCTGAGGACCATCACCTTCATTGGCATGATGTTCAACTCGTCCAACGCCGATCTGAAGCACTTTTTCCGTGCGACCAGGTCGCTGTCCTCTTTCTTCTACGTCGCCAGACGGCTAGCGAGCCACGTGAAGGAACTGGCACTGCACGGGCGCGCTGTGCAGGTCACCAGCGGCAATGCATTGGCGGCCCGGCTCGCCAAGACGGCGCTCGACCTGGGCATTCCCATCCTGACGGACACACCGGTGAAGCGTATCGTCATGGAGGGCGAACGCGCAATCGGTGTGCTGGCCGAAGGCCCCGGCGGCGATCAGCGCATCGCCGCGCGGCACGGCGTGGTGCTCGCAACCGGTGGCTTTCCCCACGATGTTCGGCGGATTGCCAGGGCGTATCCCCATGTACGGCGCGGCCACCAGCATCTTTCACCCACGGCCGAGGGCAACACCGGTGATGGCGCCAACATGGCCGAGGCCGTGGGGGGCGTGGTCGACATCCGCTTCCAGGAGCCGGCGGCCTGGATGCCTGTGACGCGCGTCGACTTCGGCAAAGGCGAGGTCGGCGTGTTTCCGCACCTCCTGGACCGCTACAAGCCGGGCGTGATCGGCGTCCTCGCGAACGGCCGCCGCTTCACGAATGAATCCAACTCGTACCACGATGTAGGCGCCGCCATGGTGAAGGCCTGTGATGGGATGAGCGAGACGGCCATGTGGCTGGTCTGTGACAAGGCGGCGTTGTCCAAATACGGGCTGGGCTATGTCAAGCCGGCGCCGATGCCCATCCGCGGCTTCGTGCGCAACGGCTACCTGATCGAAGGGCGCACGCTGGCCGAACTGGCCGCGCGCGCAGGCATCGATGTCACCGGCCTGGAGCAGACTGTGCGGGAGTACAACCGCGACGCCGTCCGCGGCGAAGATCCGGCCTTCGGCCGCGGCAGCACCAGCTTCAACCGCTATCTGGCCGATCCGGAGCACCAGCCGAACCCTTGCGTTGCGCCGATCGAGCGGGGGCCTTTCTACGCCGTCAAGCTGGTGATGGGCGACCTCGGCACTTTCGACGGGATCACCACCAGCGTTGTGGGGGAGGTCCTGCGGCGCGACGGCAGCCCCATTTCCGGTCTCTATGCGGTCGGCAACGACCGCGCCAGCATCATGGGAGGGAATTATCCTGGCGCGGGCATTACCCACGGCCCCAACATGACCTTCGGCTACGTCACGGCGAACCACATTGCCGACCTCGCCGCCGGCACCGGTGCGGCTGAGCGGCGGGGCACGCAGGAGCGGCTCGCCGCATGAATCCGCCTTCGATTGCGCTCGCACGGCCGTTGGTGGATCACCGCGTCTACACGATCGCGCTGCGCAAGATGCCGGAGTTCCTCGATGTCTTCGGGCGCCTGGCCATGCCGGTGCTGCTGGAGACGCTGGGTCATCCGCTCGGCTTCTACACGAGCTTCGTTGGGCCGCAGAACCAGTTCATCCATCTGTGGGGCTACGACGACCTGGCCGACTACGAGCGGCGCTGCCGCGCGCGCGACAGCCACCCGGCCTTCGGTGCCTACCTGGCCGCCTCGGGCCATCTCATCACGGCACAGGAAACGCGCCTCATCCGCGCGGTCCCGCTCACTCCACTTCCCGGGGCCTGACCCGGAGGGGAGACCGGGCGTGCCGGGGTTCGCCTCCCGACATCACAGGTCCATCTGCTTGGCGAGGATGTTGCGCTGAATCTCGCTCGTGCCGCCGCCGATAGGGCCGACGCGGGAATCGCGGAAGAACATCTGCATGTCGTACTCGTTGGAGTAGCCGGCGCCGCCCATGATCTGCATGCCGATGTCGGCGCACTTGAAGTTGTTCTCGGTGGCGACGATCTTGGCCATTGAGGCTTCCTGCACCACCGGAAAGCCGCCGTCCAGGAGGTCCGCTACACGGTAGGTCATCTGCCGGGCAGTCTCCGACATGATCAGCATGTCGGCCAGCTTGTGCTGGATCACCTGGAACTGCGAGATCGGCTTGCCGAACTGGATGCGGTCGCGTGCATAGTCACGCGCGTACTCGGTGATCTTGAAGCAGTGGCCGGACGAGATCGCTGCCAAGCCCAGGCGCTCCAGGCCCAGTGCGGCCATGATGTTCTTCCAGGCCTGGCCCTCGCCGCCGAACAGATTGCTGACGGGCACGCGGACATTGTCGAAGAACACCTCGTTGGCGTGCGTAGTACGGCGACCGAGCATCGACAGCGGCCGGATAGTTACACCCGGCGCACTGGTCGGCACCAAGATCGTGCTGATGCCGCTGTGGCGGGCCTGGGTATCCGTCTTGACGATCGCCACGAGATAGTCCGCCACGTGGGCGCAGGTAATCCACACCTTGCTGCCGTTGATCACATACTCGTCGCCTTCCCGTACCGCGGAGGTCTTGATGCCGGCGACGTCCGAACCGGTGCCGGGCTCGGACATGCCCAGCGCCAGCTTGGCGCGGCCGCTGATGATCTTGGGAATGATCTCCTGCTTCAGTTCGGGCGAGCCGAACTTGGCGACATGCATGCCGGCGTAGATCGTCGTGGTTGTCACGGCCTGTGCGATGCCGGTGTAGTAATAGCCCAGCGTTTCGAGGAAGACCGCGATGTCCTTGTAGGAGCCGCCCATGCCGCCGAGTTCCTCGGGATAGAACAGGCCCAGGTAGCCGGCATCCGCGAGCGCGTTGTAGGCCTCGTGCGGGAAGGCGCGCGACTCGTCCATCTGGCGCACCTGTGCCCAGGGCAGATGGCGCGACAGCAGGTCCAGCACGCCATCGCGCATCATGCGCTGGTGTTCATTCAGGCCTGCGGTGTTGATCAGGGACTGGGGCATGGCTATTCCGGGTAGGGTGGTCAGGATTTCGTCGCAACGGCCTCGAGGCCGGCGCGGGTCAGGACCATGGTTGTCATCAGGCCCGTCTGCACGACCTCGTCGCGCTGGTTCAGCAGATCCATGCGGCGCACCAGCACGCCGCGATCGGGCTTCGAAGTCGGGCGCGCCGAAACGATCGTCGCTCGCAGACGGACGGTGTCGCCGAACAGGATCGGCTTGAGAAACTTCCATTCGTCGATCCCGAGCGCCGCAACGGCGGTGCCGTCGAGGTAGCCTATGCTGGCGCTCAGTCCAGTCGCGACCGACAAGCCCAGCGCGCCATGGGCAATCCGCTGCCCGATCGGCGACCTGGCGCTATGGACTGCATCCGTGTGCATGGGATTCATGTCGCCCGAAATCCAGGAGAACTGGACGACGTCGGTTTCCGTGATGGTTCGAGCCCGGCTTTCGTCGACCTGGCCAACATCAAACTCTTCAATGCATTTGCCTCGCATCTGGGATCCTCGTTGCGGGTTCAGGACGCGACGGCGCGCGCGGCGAAGAGCGGGCCGTCCTCGTATTGCAGCACGGCCATTTCGACGGCCATCCCGGGTGTCCACCTGACGCCGGGCGCATCGAGCAACCGGCAGGCGAGACGGATGCCGCTGTCCAGGTCCACGATGCCGAGGCCATAGGGCGCCTCCGGTGCGAAGACCGCCGGCGCCGCATGGACGCGGGTCCAGGAATAGAGCGTTCCGCGCGGGGAAAGCGGGCTCCAGCGGACCTGGTCAGACCAGCAATGCGGGCAGATCGGCCGCGGGGGAAAGGTCTGCCGGGCGCAGGCCTCGCAGCAGGTGGTCTCCCAGCGACCGCGCGCGAGGCCTTCCCAGAACGGCTGTGTGAAAGCAGATACCCGCGGTGGGTACGCCCGCCGGCCCGTGGCCGGCACGGAAAAGAGTTGCGTCATGCCACGGCCTCCAGCACGTGCACGAGGGCAGCGTTGTAGTTGCCCAATTCGCCGGTAGACATCCCCAGTCTGGCGCCATCGACCTGGCGCTCACCGGCGCGACCGCGCAGCTGTTCGGCCAGCTCGACGTAGTTGTAGAGAGAAGTCACGTAGGCCGGATGCCCGCGCGAAGTCAGTCCGCCCGAGGTGGACACCGGGATCCGCCCGCCGAGGCGCGTCTCGCCTGCGGCAGCGGCGCGGGCTCCGTGGCCGCGCGGAACCAGTCCGATCGCCTCGGTCACCAGGACTTCCACGATCGTGCACGGTGCGTAGAGCTCCACCACGTCGAGGTCGGCGGCGGTGATGCCGGCCTGACCGTAGGCGTCGCGCGAGGCCCGCGCCGCGGCTTCGAAGCCGATCATGTCGTTGGGAACGTCATTGATCTGGTGCGAGCCGTCGTGGTAGAAGCCGCGTCCCCGAACCAGCACGTAGGGCCGGCCCAGCGACTTCGCGACATCTTCGCTCGCCAGCACCAGGCAAGCCGCGCCGTCGCCGCGAGGGGGCACGTCGTAAAGGCCCAGCGGTTCGACGATGGGACGCTGCGCGAGCACCTCCTCCAGTGTGATCGGCTTGCGGTATTGGGCGAGCGGGTTGAGCGAGGCGTGGTAGCGGTTCTTCACGGCCACCGAGGCGAGCTGCTCGCGGGTGGCGCCCGTTTCGTGCATGTAGCGCATGGCGTCCATCGCGTACCACGCGATGGGCGTAAAGCCGGCGGACGTGTGGAAGTCGACGTCGCCCGTCGTGCGCATGCTGCTCATCATGTGCTCGGCTGCGGGGACTGCGCTCTCCATGTTGATGCCCAGCGCCAGGGCCACGTCCGAGCGTCCCAGCAGGATCTCGTCGCAGGCCTTGTCGAATGCGAGCGCAGCCGTCATGCCGTTGCCCATCACCTCCAGCACGCTACCGCGGCAGGCCAGCCGCAATTGACCCACCAGAAAGGTGTGAAAGTACTTCTGGCGCGTGTACGGACGGGGGAGGGTGAACACCAGGCTCTGGATGTCCTCCTTGGCGATGCCCGCATCGCGGACCGCCTCCGTGACCAGCCGCGTCATGATCTCGTTCTCGAGAACCTGCAGCGCCTCGTCGTCCGCGCTCTGGTAGCGACCGTTGGGGATGGCGCTGGTGCCGATCAGCGCGACGCGGCGCGTCACGATGCCACCTTCGCCGCACCGGCCGCGGCAGCGCCGAACACGCCGTCAGCCTGCAGCTGGGCGATCCGCTCGTCATCGTAGCCCAGCGTTTCACGGAGCACGGTCTCGGTGTGCTGGCCGACGCTCGGTGCCGCCGTGGGCGGCACAGCGGGTGTCCGCTCAAGGCGCAGCGGGCTGGCGATGTTGGGAATCCAGCCCATTACCGGGTGCGGGATACGCGTCACCAATCCGCGCGACCGCGCTTCGTCCGAGGCGAGCGCCTCGCCGAGGGTGCGAACCTGCCCGTGCGGCACGTTGGCGGCGCGCAGCCGCGCAGCCCAGTAGCTCCAGGGCTGCTTCGCGAAGGCCTCGTCCATGACCTGGAAGATCCGCTCGCGCTGCTCGAGTCGCTTGACGCGCTGCGAGAGTACCGGGTCGTAGGCAAGGTCTGGACGCTCCAGCACCTGATCGAACAGGCGCTGGAAGATCTTGTCGTTGCCGCAATTGATGTAGAACGGCCTGTCCTGCGACAGGAACACGCCGGACGGGCAGGTGTCCGGGCTGACGTTGCCGTTGCGAGTGGGCTCGTAGCCCGTGGTCAGATGCTGCATTGCGCCGAAGCCGGTCATCACGATGGCGGTGTCGAACAGCGCCACTTCCACCTTCTGCCCCGTGCCGTCACGGGCGCGGGCCATCAGGGCCAGCAGGATGGCATTGGCGGCAGACATCGCGGTCGCGACGTCCATCACCGCGGCACCCGTACGCACGCCTTGCCGATCGGCGTACCCGTTCATGGAAATGAAGCCGCTTTCCGCCTGCGCGATGGGATCAAAGCCCAGCCGCTCCGCGTAAGGCCCTTCGCGGCCGTAGGCCGAGATCGAACAGTACACGAGACGCGGATTGAGACTGGCGCAAGTGGCGTAGTCGAGCCCGAAGCGATCCATCACGCCGCTGGAGAAGTTCTCCACCAGCACATCGGCTTGGGCGATGAGTTCCTTGGCCACCCTCAGGCCTGATTCGTTCTTCAAATCAAGCGCGAGACTCTTCTTGTTGCGGTTGGACCAGAGGAAGGGCCCCCCTTGGGCCGGTATTGCTGGATCTACCGTCGGATAGTGGCGGAAGTCGTCACCCCGTTCGGGCGCCTCGATCTTGATGACCTCCGCTCCGAAGTCGGCCAGGGTCTGCGTCGCCAGCGGGCCGGCGATGAAATGGGTGAAGTCGATCACCCGAAGCCCGCCGAGGGCGGGTGCCCCCAGGCCAGGCGCGCTCTGGTGGACGGGCAGGGCGTCAATGCGTTGCTGGTCAAACACGGATATTTCCATCAATGGTTCAACCATTATACGGTTGCAAGCGCGGGAAACAACAGCCGCCGCTCTCCGCGGGAGTCCCGCAGGGGGCTGGGCAAGCGGAGGCGTTCAGCCTCCCGCCTCGCCTTGCGGCGGCCGCGCGACGCAAGGGCGGGAGGTTGCCTGCCCTATCGGCGGCGCGGGGTGGGGGCAGATCGGCCGTGACTTCGCGGTTCTGCCTGCTTGCGTGGCTTGGCACTGCCGGCCGGGGCCGCTGTCGCGGCAACGGCCGGGACACGCAGCGGCGTGGCCGCAGCCACCGGCGCAGCTTCCTTGGCCAGCGACAAATAGCTGCGTTGCAGACGCTTCAGGCTGGACTCCATCTCGGCGATTGCACCGGAGACGTCGCGCGCTTCCATCAGCTTGATGAAGCGCTTGCGTGATGGCGGCACGAAGGAGTTCTCGTAGGGGCCGATCGTGTGCACGAAGTGCCGGAGCACGGCAAGCATGCTGTCCATCACGATCACCACCACGGGATTGCCCGTCATCCGCGCGACAATTCGGTGGAACTCAAGATTGGTCTCTGCGCGTCCGGCGAGATCGCCTTGCGTGTTCGCCTGCTCCGCCTGGCGCACGTTCTCTCGCAGATTCTCCAGGTCTTCCGGTGTGGCGCGCTGGCACGCTTCGCGCACGACCACGGATTCGAGCCAGATGCGTGCCTCCGTCAGCTGCTCGGGAGAAATCGTGCCGCTGTGGTACATGTCCAGCAGCCCTGTTGCGATCGTGTCGCCGCTGGCCTCGGTAATGAACGCGCCGCCGGTCGCGCCCTTTCGCAGGCGCAACAGGCCGGCATGCTCCAGTGAGCGCAGAGCCTCCCTTAGGGTGTTGCGAGAGACCCCGAACTGCTCGGCCAGAGCCCGTTCCGACGGCAGGCGGTTGCCGACGCGCAGCTTTCCTTCGGCCAGCTGGGAACGGATCTGGGAGGCGATTTCGTCGAATGCACGCCGGGACCGGATGGGTTGGAAGACTGGCGCGGTCGCGTTGGACGGCTGTCGGGGAAGTTGATGGTCCGCCAAGTTGCTGGAAGCTCGATGTGAATGGTGCAATGATAGGACCAACCGGACGCCCGTCCGGACTTAAAGCGCAGAGCGTCGATGCTCCCGGCTGATCCCCGGAGAGATTCCTTGGTCCCTTGGAGGGCCACATCACGTCACCCGAGTTTATTCCTCCGGTCGGCGGCCCATGGTTACAGCAGCGCCGCGAACGCGCGCCGAGCCGTTTCCAGTTCCGGCAGCAGCTTGTCCACGACATCGTCGCGGCTCATGCGGCTGGTGGACACCGACAGGCTCAGCGCGGCGATCAGCTCGCCGCGCCCGGTGCGGATCGGCACGGCGACAGAGCGCAGGCCGATCTCCAGTTCCTCGTCGCAGATCGCGTAGCCCTGCTGCCGCGCGCGGTCGATCTCCTGCACGATGTCGCGCAGGGCGGTGCGGGTGCGCGGAGTGAGCGCGGGGCGCATGATGCGGTTCAGCAGGAACCTGACTTCGTCCTTCGGCCGCTCTGCGAGCAACACGCGGCCGGTGGCGCTGCAGTAAGCCGGCAGGCGCGCGCCTACGCCGAGACCGCTGGAGAGGCTGCGTCGGTGCGTGGAGCGCGCCACGAACACCGCGTTCTCCGAATCGAGTACCGCGACCGACGCCGATTCGCGCGTGCGCTCGCTGGTCATCTCCAGGATCGGCTGCGCTATCTTGGTCAGCGCGTTGGAGGCCACGTAGGCGTGGCCCAGGCGCAGCGCGCGCGGCGCGAGCTGGAACTGGCGCCCGTCTTGCGACGCATAACCCAGCTTGCACAGCGTGAGCAGGCAGCGCCTCACCGAGGCCTTGGTGTGACCCGTCAACTCCGCGATTTCGGTGAGGGTGCCGCCGCCGCGCAGCAAGCCGAAGGCCTCGACGATCGCAAGGCCCTTTTCGAGGCCCATCACGTACTCGGCCTCTTCCTTTTTCTGACCGGCCGAGGTCGGTGCGACAGTGTTCATTTCCGGATCGGGGGTTCGGTATTCGCACAATTTATCCGATTTTGTTGACCCGGATCAAGGCACGCCCCTAGACTTTCCCCAACGAAAGCTGCGCGACCAGGCGCCGGCCGAGGAGACAAGGAAAGAAATGAGCAACATCGCGCAACCGGGGGAACAGGCCGTCCGCGCCCCCGTCACGGATTTCGACCCTTACCTTGATTCGGTGCTGGACGATCCCTATCCGCATTACGAGAAGCTGCGCGAACTTGCCCCGGTGTTCTACCTCTCGCGCTACAACGCGTTCGGCTTGGCGCGGCACGCCGAGATCGACGCGGTGCTGCGCGATCCGGCGACCTTCTGCTCCAGTGCCGGCGTGGGCCTCGCGAACTTCCATACCGAGACGCCGTGGCGCAAGCCCAGCATCATCCTGGAGGTGGACCCGCCGATGCATGCCCGCACCCGCAAGGTGGTGGGCGGCCTGCTGGCACCGGCCTCGATCAACAAGCTGCGCCCGGCCTTCGAGCGCGAGGCCGAACTGCTGGTCGACCGGCTGCTGGCTCGAGGCAGCTTCGATGCCGTCCACGACCTGTGCGAGGCCTACCCGCTGAACGTGTTCGCCGACGCGGTGGGGATCCCGGCCGAAGGGCGGGACAAATACCTGCTGGCCTATGGCGACATGGTGTTCAATGCCTTCGGCCCGGTGAACGAGCGCTTCCAGGCCTGTCTGGCGAAGGCGCAGTCGGGCGCGATCGAATGGATCGCCGAAGTGTGCGAGCGCAAGAACCTGACGCCGGACGGCTTGGGCGCGCGCTTGTACCAGGCTGCCGACGAAGGCCTGCTGGCGCCGGAAGAAGCGCCGATGCTCGTGCGCACGCTGCTGTCGGCCGGCCTCGACACCACGGTGTTCACGCTTTGCAACGCGATCGTCTCCTTTGCGCGGCACCCGGACCAGTGGGCGCTGGTGCATGCCAATCCCGCGATGGCGCGGCAGGCGCTGGAGGAAGTGCTGCGTTACGAAAGCACCTTCCACTCCTTCTATCGCACCACCACGCGCGAGGTCGAAGTGGCCGGCGTACCGATGGGGCCCGAGCAGAAGGTGTGCGTGTTCATCGGCTCGGCCAACCGGGACCCGCGCCGCTGGGGAGAGACCGCCAACAGGTTCGATGTGACGCGCCGCGCCTCGGGCAACATGGCTTTCGGCACCGGTATCCACGGTTGCGCCGGTCAGATGATCGCGCGGCTGGAAGGCGAGATCGTCCTGACCGCGCTGGCCAGGCGAGTGAAGTCGTTCCGGCTGGAGGGCCGTCCCGTCATGCACTACAACAACTCGGTGCGGGGGTACAAGAGCATGCCCGTCAGCATCATAGCCGCCTGAGCGCGGCGCCCGTCCTTCCGCTTCCATTTCCGCAAGGGCCCCATGCCTGAGATCACCTATGTCCAGCCGGACGGCGAGCGCCGCTCCATACCCGTCGAGATCGGCGCCACCGTGATGCTGACCGCGGTGGCGAACGGCATCCCCGGCATCGTCGCCGAGTGCGGCGGCGCCGCGATGTGCGCCACCTGCCACGTCTATCTCGACGAAGCCAGCCGGGCGTTCGTGCCACCGGTGAGCGAGGTGGAGAACGAGATGCTGGAAAGCGCCGCGAGCGGGCGGCGCGACAACAGCCGCCTCGGATGCCAGATCGCGATGCCTGCGGCAGTGGCCGAGATCGTGGTGCATATCCCTTCGCACCAGGTCTGAGGCGCAGCGTGCACGAGGGGGTGATCATCGTCGGCGCCGGGCAGGGCGGCTTCCAGGTGGCGGCATCGCTGCGCGAGGAGGGCCATGCGGGCGAGGTCACGCTCGTGGGCGAAGAGCCGGGCGTGCCCTACCAGCGGCCCCCGTTGTCCAAGGGCTTCCTTCTCGGCAAGACCATGGCGCAGCAGCTGGAGCTGCGACCGGCCGCGTTCTACGCCGAGCGCGAGATCGAACTGCTGACCGGCGAGCGCGTAGGAGGGCCGTCCCGTCATGCACTACAACAACTCGGTGCGGGGGTACAAGAGCATG
>DAIMZU010000022.1:0-13058 GCA_036733845.1 Ramlibacter sp. | reverse complement strand
CGACCATGGTGTTGAGCGTGTTCTTCAGCTCCAGGATCTCGCCCTTGACGTCCACCGTGATCTTCTTGGACAGATCCCCCGCCGCGACCGCGGTGGTCACATCGGCGATGTTGCGCACCTGGGCGGTGAGGTTCGAGCCCATCGAGTTGACCGAGTCGGTCAGGTCCTTCCAGGTGCCGGCCACGCCCTGCACGTCCGCCTGGCCCCCGAGCTTGCCTTCGGTGCCCACCTCGCGCGCCACCCGCGTCACTTCCGAGGCGAAGGAGCGAAGCTGGTCGACCATGGTGTTGATCGTGTTCTTCAACTCCAGGATCTCGCCCTTGACGTCCACCGTGATCTTCTTGGACAGGTCCCCCGCGGCGACCGCCTTGGTGACATCGGCGATGTTGCGCACCTGGGACGTGAGGTTCGACGCCATGAAGTTCACGTTGTCGGTCAGGTCCTTCCAGGTGCCCGCGACGTCCTGCACGTCGGCCTGCCCGCCGAGCTTGCCCTCGGTACCCACCTCGCGCGCGACGCGGGTCACCTCGGCGGCGAAGGTGCCCAGCTGCTGGACCATCTTGTTGATGGTCATGGCGGTGCGCAGGAATTCCCCCTGGAGAGGGCGGCCGTCAGCCTCCAGGGCCATGGATTTGGTCAGGTCCCCCTGCGCCACCGCGCCGATCACGCGGGAGACTTCGGAGGTCGGATGCACCAGGTCCGCGATCAGCGAGTTGATCGCGTCGGCCGACTCGCGCCAGAAGCCGCTGGCCTGCGGCAGGTGGGCCCGCTCGCGCAGCTTGCCCTCCTTGCCGACGACGCGGGACAGCCGGGCCAGTTCCTGCGCGGTGCGCTCGTTCTGCTCGACGACGTCGTTGAAGGCGTCGGCAAGCTTGCCGAAGATGCCTGGCCAGTCCTGTGGAAGCCGCGCCTGGGCATCGCCCCGGCGCAGGCGCAGCAGCGCGCCGGCCACGGCGCGCGTGCGCTCGCTAGATTGTTCCTGGTGCTCGATCAGCCGGTTCACCGCGCCGGTGCGGTCCAGCCAGAAGCCAAGAACCTTGTCATCCGGCAGCCGGCGTGCGTCCGCGCCGGTCCCCAGGGCGGCCTCGATGGAATGCAGTCGCTGGGTGCCCCGCCCAGTCTGCAGCACCAGGTCATTGAATTCGGCGGCGATGCGGCCGTGCAGTCCGTCCCAGTCGGTCGGCAGGCTCACGCCGGCCTCACCTCGGCGATAGGCCCCCAGCGCCTGCAGGATCAGGCGAAGCTCCCGCTCACGCGGGTCCCAGGGCTCGCGTTTGGCCACTACTTCCATGAATTCCCCGTCTTCGATCCCGGCTCGGCCGGGCTCCTCACAGCGTAGTCGGATCAGCCTCGGGGAACAACCGCCGCAGTCGAACGGATGAGCCGGAAGGCGGCGCCGGATCAGGGGTGTCCGGCTGCGTCCTACAGGAACACGGGGACTTCTCTGACAGGGAGGCAGAAAGCACGCCACGGATGAAAAAGGGCGCGAAGGACGCCTTGTCCTTCGCGCCCCCTGGCGCGCTGTGCGTCAGGCCGCTCGGTTTACAGCGGGACCTTCTTGCCGTCCTTGTAGGTGTACAGGCTGACGGCCGGGTTCTTCAGCTCGCCATTGGGCTCGAAGGCGATCTGCGCGGTCACGCCCTTGAAGTTGGTTTCGACCAGCTTCGGGGTATAGACCTTGGGGTCGACCGAGTTGGCGCGCTTCATGGCGTCGACCAGAACGAAGGTCGCGTCATAGGTGTAGGGGCTGTACACCTGGAACTGGTTGGGGTACTTGGCGTCGTAGCGCTTCTTCCACTCAACGCCGCCGGGCATCTTCTGGAGCGAGGCACCGCCTTCGGCGCACACCACGTTGCCCAGGGTCGCCGCGCCGGCCGCGAGCTTCGCGATCTCGGAGGTGCAGATGCCGTCGCCGCCGAAGAACCTGACCTTGGACATGCCCAGCTGCTGCATCTGGCGCAGCATCGGGCCGCCCTGCGGGTCCATGCCGCCGAAGAAGATGGCGTCCGGGTTCTTGCCGCGGATGGAGGTCAGGATGGCCATGAAGTCGGTGGCCTTGTCGGTGGTGAACTGCTCGTCCACGACCTGGATGCCCTTTTGCTGGGCGGTGCGCTTGAACACTTCGGCGACGCCCTGGCCGTAGGCCGTGCGGTCGTCGATGATGGCCACGCGCTTGATCTTGAGCTGCTCGGCTGCATGGTGGGCCACGGCAGCGCCCAGGGCATTGTCGTTGGCGATGATGCGGTAGGTGGTCTTGTAGCCCGGCTTGGTCAGGTTGGGGTTGGTGGCGGCGCCGGTGACGTGCGGGATGCCGCAGTCGTTGTAGACCTTGGAAGCGGGGATGGTGGTGCCTGAGTTCAGGTGGCCCACCACGCCGGCGACGCGTGAATCGCACAGTTTCTGGGCGGCGGCCGTGCCCTGCTTCGGGTCGGCGGCGTCGTCCTCGGCCTGGATCTCGAAACGGACGCGCCGGCCGCCGATGGTGATGTTCTGGGCGTTCAGGTCCTCGATGGCCATGCGCACGCCGTTCTCGTTGTCCTTGCCGTAGTGGGCCTGGGCACCCGAGACCGGGCCGACGTGGCCAATCCTGACGACCTGGACGTCCTGGGCGGATGCCAGGCCGGTGAAGGCGATGGCGGCGGCGGTCACGGTCAGTTTGAGTTTGAATTGCATAAGGATGAACCTCCGGTTGGAATGGGTTGGGGCGCGATCGCGCCGGCAACCGCAGGAACATAGCGCAAATTCCGGGCCAGCATACCTAGCGTAAAGCCGGATGGGGTCCACCCGGATACCACCAAGGGCCCCGGGGGCCGACCCGCTCCCTCAGGCACCGCGCGATTCGGACAGCGCCTGTGCCACGGCCTCGCGCACGCGGTCCTCGAGTTCGGCATGCAGCCGCGGCCGCAGGGCCTGGGCCTGCTCGGCCACCAGCGTGGCGATGGCCTCGCGCAGGCGGCGATCGAAATCGGCGTCGATGCGCTGCAGCACGCGGGCGACGATTCGCTCCTGGGCATCCGAGGCGGCCGCGGGCCCGGCGACCGCCTGCGGCGACGCACGGCGGACCACCTGCGTGAGCGTGGGAACGTGCCGGGGCGGCTGCCGGGGATCGGTCATGCGCGGCTTTCGGCCAGGTCGTGGCGCACCAGCGGCAGACCCCGCGCCTTGTAATGCTTCCAGCGCTCGCGGGCTGCCTGGCGGTCTTCTTCGTCGAGGCCCACCACGTCGATGAGCCGCGCGAACTTCTCGAAACCCTCGGGCACCCCGGTGGTGAGGTTGACGAGCACCTCGTGGTGCGGCACCGCGGCGGTGTCGGCCGCCAGCACCAGCGGGGTGCGGGCGAGGACACCCGGCTGGGCGGCGCCCGCCACGCAGTGCGGCAGGAAATCGGCCTGGGAAAAAGTCCAGAGGGCGCCATCCAGCGCGCGCAGCGTCGGCGCGTCGGCCACCACGACCACCCGGTGGCCGAGACCCCATGCCTTGCGCAGCAGCCGGCAGGCGTGGGCCACCTTGTCGGCGGCGTTGAAGTGGAAGGCGACTTCGTTCACCGCCCGCGTGCCTTGGCGGCCCCGGCCTTGGCCGCCCGGGCGCGCGGGGCCGGCGCCTTCGCGCTTGTGCCCTCCTTGGCCTTGGCCGGCCTGGCCGCCCTGGCCGCCTTGGCCACGCTGGAGCGGGCCGGGCGGGCGGACTCGATCGATGCGGCCTGCGCCTGCGACAGCAGGTATTGCACCAGCAGGCCTACAGGCCGCCCGGTGGACCCCTTGGCCGCGCCGCCTTTCCAGGCGGTACCGGCGATGTCCAGGTGGGCCCAGGGCTGCTTGCCGGCAAAACGCTGCAGGAACTTGGCCGCCGTGATCGAACCCCCAGCCCGGCCGGCCACGTTGGCCACGTCGGCAAAATGGGTCTTCAGGCCTTCGCCATACTCGTCGTCCAGGGGCATGCGCCAGCAGGGGTCGAGCGCGAGTTCGCCCGCATCCTGCAGGGCTTGCGCCAGCGCTTCGTCGGTCGCGAACAGGCCGCTGCGGATGTTGCCCAGTGCAATCACGCAGGCGCCGGTCAGCGTGGCGATGTCGATGATGGCGCGGGGCTTGAAGCGCTCGGCGTAGGTGAGTGCGTCGCACAGGATCAGCCGGCCCTCGGCGTCCGTGTTGAGCACCTCGATGGTCTGGCCGCTCATGCTGGTGATGACGTCGCCGGGCTTGAACGCCCGGCCGCCGGGCATGTTCTCGCAGGCGGGCACCAGCCCCACCACGTTGATGCGCGGGCGCAGTTCGGCCAGCGCCCGGAAGGTGCCCAGCACGCTCGCGGCACCGCCCATGTCGAACTTCATCTCGTCCATCTCGGGCGCCGGCTTGATCGAGATGCCGCCGGTGTCGAAGGTGATGCCCTTGCCCACCAGGACCACCGGCGCCTCGGCCGCGGCCGCCCCCTGGTACTGAAGGACGATGAAGCGCAGCGGCTCCTCGGACCCCTGCGCCACGGCCATGAAGGAACCCATGCGGGCCTTGGCGACTTCGCGCGGGCCGAGCACCTCGCAACGGAAGCCGCGGCCCTTGCCCAGGCGCATCGCCTCTTCGGCCAGGTGGGTAGGCGTGGCCCGGTTGGGCGGCAGGTTGCCCAGTTCGCGGGCGAATTCGATCCCCACGGCCGCACCGCGCGCGGCTTCGAAGTCGGCCTGCGCGGCGGCGGCATCAGGGCAGCCGACGGTGAAGCGCTCGATCTCGCAGCCCTCGGGCTTGGACTTGGTGGTGATGTAGACGTAGCTCGCCTCGGCGGCGGCCGCCACCGCGGCACGGACGCTGCGGCCATCGGCCCCCGTCGGCAGGACGACGGCCATGCGGCGCACGCCGGCGGTGCGCAGCGATGCCACGGCCGCATGGACGGCCGAATGCACCCGGCGCGGGCTGCCGTCGCCGCAACCCGCCAGGACCACCCGCGCCGCCGCCACGCCCTCGGGCCGCCAGGCGTGCAGAGTCTTGCCGGGCTTGGCCTCGAAGCTGCGGGCGCGGATCGCATCGGCCACCAGCCTCGACAGGGCGTCGTCGCCGCCGCGCTGGCCTTCGGTGACGAGCACCAGGAGGGCATCGCATCTTTCGGCGGCCGCGCCGGAGAGGTCCAGGGTCTTGAGTTGAAAGTCCATAATCCCGTGTTCTTAGGTTCACCCGACTGCTTCGCGCGCCGATGTTATTCCATTCCTCCGTCCGCAAGGAGCTTGCCCGCAGCTTCGGCGCGACCCTGGTGGTGCTGATCACCATCGTCATGACCATGACGCTGATCCGCACCCTCAGCCAGGCCAGTCGCGGCAATGTGAACCCCCAGGAAGTGCTGATGGTCATGGGCTACACCATGGTCGGCTACCTCGCCCCGCTCCTGTCGCTCTCGCTGTTCATCGCGATCGTGGGGGTGCTGTCGCGCATGTGGCGTGACAGCGAAATGGTGATCTGGTTCTCCGCCGGCCGCGGACTGTCCACGCTGGTTCGGCCGCTGTTCGCGTTCGCCTGGCCGGTGCTGCTGGTGGCCGCGCTGCTGGCGCTGGTCGGCTGGCCCTGGGCCAACGAGCAGGCGCGCGAGCTTCGCGACCGCTACGGAAGCCGCAGCGATCTCGAGCGGGTCTCGCCGGGGCAGTTCCAGGAATCGGCCAGCGGCACGCGGGTGTTCTTCCTGGACAAGGACACACCGGACAACCGCACCGGCCGCAACATCTTCATCGCGACGCTCGACGAGCGCCGCGAGACCATCACCAGCGCCAGCAGCGGCGAGGTCGTATCCCTGGGAGAGAACCAGTTCCTGCTGCTCTCGCACGGCCAACGCCTGGAACGTCCGCTCGATGGAAAAGGGCTGCGCGTGAGCGACTTCGAGGAAATGGGCGCGCAGGTCGGCCACGGCGCCGCAGGCGCGCGCTCGGCGCTGCCCCCGCGCGCCCGCAGTACCTGGGCACTCCTGCGCGACCCCACCCCTGCGCACCTGGGCGAACTCTCCTGGCGGCTGGGGCTCGCGCTCGCGGCCGTGAACCTGGTGGTCATCGCGGTGACGGTCTCCAGCGTCAATCCGCGGGCCACCCGCAGCGGCCACCTGCTGCTGGCCCTGTTTGCCTTCGTCGTGTACTTCAACCTCCTGAACCTCGGCCAGACCTGGATCGGCGGCTCGCGCGTCGGGTTCTGGCCCTTCATGCTGGCCCTGCACGGCGGTGTCTTCGCGTTTGCCGCGCTGTGGCTCGGCAAGCAGCACAACAACTGGGCGGTGCGCCGCCGCCGCCCGGCTGCCACGGCCGCCGCGCCCACATGAGGACGCCCCCCGCGCCATGGTGACCATCCGCCGGCTGATCTATCGCGAGGTGCTCACGGCGATCGCGTTCGTGACCGTGGGCTTCCTGGCCCTGTTCTTCTTCTTCGACTTCGTCGACGAACTCGGCAACGTGGGGGCCGGCCAGGGCCGCTACCGGCTGACCCACGCCCTGGGCTACGTGCTGCTGCTGGTGCCCAACCACCTCTACGAACTGCTGCCCATCACGGTGCTGATCGGGACCATCTTCGTGATGGCGCGCCTGGCGCAAAGCTCCGAGTACACCATCCTGCGAACCTCGGGCCTGGGGCCCTGGCGTGCGCTGCGCACCCTGCTGGTCCTGGGCGCGGCGTTCTCCGTGCTCACGATCGCCGTCGGCGACTATCTGGCGCCGGTGGCTGACCGGACCGCGCAGCTGCTGAAGGCCCGCTTCCAGGGCAGCATCAGCGTGGGGCAGACCGGTGCCTGGCTCAAGGAGCGGCGCGACGGGCACACCTACACGGTCAACGTCGGCGCACTGTCTCCCGAAGGAACGCTGCAGACCGTGCGCATCTTCGAGGCGGGCACCGATTCACGGCTGCACTCCGCCCTGGCTGCCGAGGCCGCCGAGTTCACCCGGGATGGGTGGCGGCTGCTCAAGGTCGAGCAACGCATCTTCTTGCAGGGGGCGGACCGCATGCCGCAGGTCGCGCTCGAGCAGCACGCGAGCCTCGACTGGCCCACCGGGCTCACCGCCGAGATGGTCTCGGCCGCCCTGCTTCGACCCGACCGCATGCGCACCGTGGACCTGTTCCAGTACATCCGCCACCTCCAGTCAAACGGGCAGGCCTCGCAGCGCTATGAGATCGAGTTCTGGCGCAAGCTGTTCTATCCGCTCAGCTGCATGGTCATGGTCATCCTGGCCCTTCCCTTCGCCTACCTGCACTTCCGCTCCGGCGGGATCACCGGCTACGTGTTCGGGGGAGTACTGATCGGCATCAGCTTCTTCCTGCTGAACAACGTGTTTGGCTACATCGGAAACCTGCGCGCCTGGTCGCCCTGGCTGACCGCGGCGGCGCCCGGCCTGATCTATACCCTCGTATCCCTTGGAGCATTCGGATGGCTGGTCCTGAGACGGTGAACGCGCGATCCCCTCGGCGCGGCGTGGTGCTCTTCGGCCACGGCTCCCGGGATCCGGCGTGGCGCGCGCCCATGGACGCGGTCGCCGCGCGCGTGCAGGCCCGGGCGCCAGGCACCCTGGTGCGCTGCGCCTTCCTGGAACTCATGGCGCCCGACCTCCCCTCGGTGGCCGCGGAGTTCACTGCTGCAGGCGTACGGCACGTCACCGTCCTGCCGCTCTTCCTGGGGGTCGGCCGCCATGCACGGGAAGACCTGCCGGCCATCGTGCAGGAGCTCGGTCAAGCCCATCCGGAGGTCGAATGGCGGCTGCGGCCGGCCGTCGGCGAAGACCCCCGCCTGGTGGACCTCCTGGCCACGCTCGCGCTGCAGGAAGACGACGGCTTGGAGGCATAATGAATTCCGTTCTTATCCGGAATTCAGTATGAACCTCCACCAGTTCCGCTTCGTCCAGGAAGCGGTGCGGCGCAACCTCAACCTCACCGAAGCGGCGCGGGCGCTGCACACGTCGCAGCCCGGGGTGTCCAAGGCGATCATCGAACTCGAGGAAGAGCTGGGGGTGGAGATCTTCGCGCGTCATGGCAAGCGGCTCAAGCGGGTGACCGAGCCCGGCCAGCACGTGCTGCGCAGCATCGACCTCATCATGCGCGAGGTCCACAACCTCAAGCGCATTGGCGAGCAGTTCAGCGCCCAGGACAGCGGCACGCTGTCCATTGCCACCACGCATACCCAGGCGCGCTACGTGCTCCCGGTGCCGGTGGCCCGGCTGCGCGAGGCCTATCCCAAGGTCAACGTGAGCCTGCACCAGGGCTCGCCCGACCAGGTCGCCCGGATGGTGCTCGACGAGGTGGCCGAGATCGGCATCGCCACCGAGTCCCTGGCTGCCTACGCCGACCTGGTCACGCTGCCCTGCTACGAGTGGCAGCACGTGATGGTCGTCCCGACCGGCCATCCGCTCGCCAGCCGAGAGCGGGTGTCGCTGGAAGACCTGGCGGAACAGCCGCTCATCACCTACCACCCCTCCTTCACCGGCCGCACCCGCGTCGATGCCGCCTTCGCCCAGCGCAAGCTTGCGCCGCGCATCGCGCTCGAGGCGATCGACTCCGACGTCATCAAGACCTACGTCCGCCTCGGGCTGGGGGTGGGTATCGTCGCGGAGATGGCGGTGCGCGAGGACGACCCGGCCACCTCGGGCCTGGTCGTGCGGCCGCTGGGCCACCTGTTCGGCCAGAATGTCGCCCGTATTGCCTTCAAGCGCGGGGCCTACCTGCGCAACTTCGTGCTGCGCTTTGCCGAACTCCTGTCCGATCGCCTCGACCGCAACCTCATCGCCAAGGCCATGACCGGCCACGTCAACGACTATGAGCTCTGAACCCCGCACGCCCGCGCTCGCCTCGCGGCTGCCCAACGTGGGCACCACCATCTTCACCGTCATGTCGGCGCTGGCGACCGAGCACCGGGCGGTGAACCTCGGACAGGGCTTCCCGGACTTCGGTTGCGATCCGGCACTGGTCGATGCCGTGACCGATGCCATGCGCGCGGGCCATAACCAGTACCCGCCCATGCCCGGTATCCCGGCCCTGCGCGAGGCGGTTTCCGGCAAGATCGAGACCCTGTACGGCCGTCGCTACGACCCCGCATCCGAGATCACCATCACCGCCGGGGCGACGCAGGCGATCATCACCGCCGTGCTCGCCATCGTGCATCCCGGTGACGAAGTGATCGTGCTCGAGCCCTGCTACGACAGCTACGTGCCCAACATCGAGCTGGCCGGCGGCAAGGTCGTGCGGGTGCCGCTGACGCCGGGCACCTTCCGGCCCGACTTCGATCGCATCGGCCAGGCCCTGTCGCCGCGCACGCGCGCGATCATCATCAACACGCCGCACAACCCCAGCGCCACTGTCTGGAGCCGGGAGGACATGGAACGGCTGCAGGCGCTGCTCGCACCGACCGACGTCCTCGTGATCTCCGACGAGGTGTACGAGCACATGGTCTTCGACGGCCAGCCGCACCAGAGCGCCGTGCGCTTTCCGGGGTTGGCGGCGCGCAGCTTCATCGTCTCGAGCTTCGGCAAGACCTATCACGTCACCGGCTGGAAGGTCGGCTACGTGGCGGCGCCGGCGGCCCTGACGGCCGAATTCCGCAAGGTGCACCAGTTCAACGTGTTCACCGTGAACACGCCGATGCAGCACGGGCTGGCGCACTACATGGCCAACCCCCAGCCGTACCTGGACCTGCCGGGCTTCTACCAGCGCAAGCGCGACCTCTTCCGCGAAGGCCTGGCAGCCACGCGCTTTCGGATGCTGCCCAGCGAAGGCAGCTACTTCCAGTGCGTGGACATCTCGCAGGTCAGCGACCTGCCCGAGGCGGAGTTCTGCCAGTGGCTCACGCGCGAGATGGGCGTGGCGGCGATTCCGCTGTCCGCCTTCTATGGCGATGGCTTCGACCAGCGCGTGGTACGGTTCTGCTTCGCGAAGAAGGATGAGACCTTGAGAGCAGCGCTGGAGAGGCTGGCGAAGCTGTAGCCCCCGTCAGCACTGCACATTGTTCTTCGTGAACTGCTCGAGCGCATGGACGCGGGTCTTGTCCCCCACCGGCCCCTGCGGGTCGGACAGTCCGTCGAGTTGAAGCCGTGCCTGGTACTTCTTGAAGAACGCCGGGAACATCTCGCTGCCCAGGGTGCCATGGGCCGTCAAGGTGTCGGTGGCGGGGTCGTGCTCGAGCAGGACGGCGGCCAGTGGCCGCGGGGCCGGCCCGGACAGCACCGCGGCGCCCGCGCCCGGGTCGTACTGGCTGTGCTCGGCACAGCAATGGATGAGCCCCGCCTGCGCACCGCGCTGCGTGCGCTCCTTGCGGAAGCTGATGAAGCTCAGCTCTCGATTCGGGTAGACCAGCTGGTGCGAGCAGATCGCTGAATAGGCCACGATGCTGCGCCTGGCGCCCACTCCGCCGGGCCAGTGGTAGGAGCCGCCCTCCTTGGCCGTGACGGCTCGCGCGGCCGCCGCCTTGCCCAGGTCGAGCAGGAACACCGGTGTTGCCTGGAAGGGATAGTGGAACAGGTAATTGGTCTGCTCCTTCAGGCTCGATGCCTTCAGGGGCTGGCCCTTGTCATCGACCAGGAGCGCACGCGGATGAGGCTTGGGCTTGCCATCGGCCGCGAACACCGGCAGTGCGGCCGAAAACGGAAGGCAGGCGGCGCCTGCGGTGCATGAACCCATGAAACTGCGTCTGTCCATGGGAGCACAGTGTGCACCACCTCGGCAGGATTTGTCAGGTCCACCCCGATTCGTCCCCGGGTCCGCCGCAACGCAACGAGCCGCCCGAAGGCGGCTCGCTGGAATGCAGGGCCAGGCTCAGGCGACGGGCACCAGGCCGACCCGCGTATTGAAGTTGCTGCAGGCCTCCTCGAAACTGCGGATTTCGGCCAGTGCCTCCTTGAGGCTCATCTCGCCGGCGTCCATCAGCTTTCCGGCGAGGTGCTCGGTCAGCGGTTTCAGCCGCGTCAGCAGGGTCTTGGTCTCGTTGTAGAGCCGCTCGCTCTGCGCCTCCATGATGCTGCGCGTTTCCTCATCGACATTGCGGCCGCCGCCATCCGTCGCGAGCGCACCGAAATTCAGGCGCGTCTTTCGGTACATGCCCATCTCGCCGACCGCGTGGTGGAGCAGGCGGGTCACGCGGGTGATGTCGTTGTGCGCGCCGTTGGTCGTGCCTTCCTCGCCGAAGAACAGCTCTTCGTTGGCCATGCCGCCCAGCAGCACGCGCACGTCGTGCTCGATGTCGCCCTTGGTCTTGAGCAGGTTGGCGCCCTGCTTGTGGAACACGAAGCCCAGCGCATTGCTGCGCGGATTCGCCTTGAGCGAGATCTTGAGCGTCTTCATGTCGGCCTGGATGCGCTCCCAGTCGCCACCGCAGCGCTTGCGCTCGGTCTCGAAGTCGACCAGGAAATGGCCCCACTCGTGGATGGCGATGATGCGGCGGTCGCGGTCACGCTCCTTCGTGGTGCTGCTGTTGACATTGCCCACCAGCACGCGCTCGGCCGCCTGCATGAGGGTGTCGGTGCCGATCATCTCGCCGGCCTGCACCGCGGAGATGCCCGCCTGGTTGACGATGGTCTCGAGGTCGGCCGGGCTGCGGCCTTCGGTGATCTCGACCAGATGGCGCAGGTCGAGGTCATCGTCGACCTTGTCGGCGCGCTGCGCCAGGTAGTGGCCGACGATGGCGCTGCGCTCTTCCTTGTTCGGCAGCCGGAAGTCGACCTTCATCTGGAACCGGCGCAGCATGGCCTCGTCCATCTGCATCGACTCGCTGTTGAAGTTGCTCGCCACGATCCAGATGATCTCGGCTTCGTTCTTGGTGCGCACGCCGTCGAGGACCGCCAGCAGCATGTTCTGGGTGTCGTCGTCGAACTTGCGATGCCCGCCCCGCTTCATGAACAGGTCCTGCGCCTCGTCGAGGAAGACGATGCAGCGCTGGCGCCGCTTGGCCATCGCGACGATGCGGCCCAGGGTGTTGGCGCCGCCGCCGACGAAGCCCGTCTCGAGGTTGACGGCCGAGTGGAACAGGATCGGCAGGTTCAGTTCCTTGGCAAGGTAGCTGGCCAGCTTGGTCTTGCCGGTGCCGGCGGGCCCGCTGAACATCACGTTGAACGGCTTGTCGATGCCGTACTCGGCGTATTCGGCCCGACGCTGGTACTGGTCCTTGATCTGCGCGACCTCGGCCTTGATGTCGTCCATGCCGATCAGGTCGTCGATCGATCCCTGCACCTGGGCTGGCTCGATGAACTTGAGCGACTTGTGCTGGCCGCGCAGGTGGAAGTACAGGAAGCCGATCAGGCCCAGGGTCAGGGCGCCGGAGAGCACGCCACTGGCGCTGGCTTTCCAGGCGTCCTTCTCGGACTGCGGCCGCGCGCCGGCAAAGCGCTGGTCCAGCCGCTCGATCATCGCGATGCCGGCGGGGCTGAGTTCATTGCGGGGAACGAAGCTCAGCTTGCTTCCCCAGGCCGCGGCCACGGCCTTGTCGGAGAAGATCTTGGTTTCCATGTCCGACGGATAGAACGCGTGATGGGTGCCCGCGGACTCGACCAGCACGATCCGCTCGGAGACGTTCCACATCAGCGGCTTGTACACGACGGTGACACGGTCCACCGGCCGGGTTTCCAGGAAGCCAAGCAGCGGACCGTTGCCGAACACGACGGGCAGGGAGTCGTCCAGCGTCCACAGGGCGGTGCCGCCCGGCATCAGGCGCACCTGCTCGGCGACACTGGCATGCTTTTGCCACAGCACGACGGAGTAGGTCGCGCTGGCCGGGATCAGCAGGGCGACGGTCACCACCAGCAGCTTGACCGCGACCGACTGGATGACGAACCAGTCGGACACGCGGGCGGCGGCCTTCTTGATCGCCAGCCAGACGCTGCCAGCGGGCGTCTCGTCCTTGGTGAATTCGGGATTGTTCGCGGAAAGGTCCGACATCGTCTCTTCCATGGGGTGAAGGGGACAGGAAAGCTTGTCGGAGCCATCCTACATACGGACGGGCAGAACGCGAGGCCTTCGGCAGCATCGCAACGTGTCAGGAGCATGTCTCGTGATTTATTCCCGAGCCACACGGCGAGGGACGCGCAAAGGGTGGTAGAGCCCCGCGCCGGGAACCGGCCGGGGGTGTGCGAG
>DAIMZU010000021.1:0-14167 GCA_036733845.1 Ramlibacter sp. | reverse complement strand
GTCCCAGATAGCGGCCCTTGGGTCCCATGTCGCGGTGGGTCAGCTTGAACCACGCGCGGGCGAACGCGTCGGCGAATTCCTCCGGGTGCGCGAGGAAGTGCCGCGCGATCTTCTCGTAGGCCGGATCGAAGCGCAGCGCCAGATCGGCAGTGGTCATCATCGGTTGGTGGAACTTGCCGGGGATGTGCGCATCGGGTACGTTGCGCCCGGCGTCTCCCTTCGGCTTCCACTGGTGCGCACCGGCGGGGCTCTGCGTCAGTTCCCATTCAAAACCGAACAGGGTCTCGAGATAGCTCATGTCCCACTTCGTCGGCGTGGGTGTCCAGGCGCCCTCCAGGCCGCTGGTGATGGTGTGCGCGCCGAAGCCGGATTCGTATGCGCTCTTCCAGCCGAATCCGAGCTCCTCGATGTTCGCGCCCTCGGGCTCCGATCCCACGTGGTGGGCAGGCCCCGCTCCGTGGCACTTGCCGAAGGTGTGGCCGCCGGCCACCAGCGCCACGGTCTCGTAGTCGTCCATGGCCATGCGGCCGAAGGTGTCCCGGATGTCGCGGGCCGATCCCACAGGGTCGGGCTTGCCGTTGGGGCCTTCCGGGTTCACGTAGATCAGGCCCATCTGCACGGCGGCCAGCGGCTTGGCGAGCTCACGCTCGCCGGTGTAACGCTCGTCGCCCAGCCATGTGGATTCGGGACCCCAGTCGATGGGCAGCGGCTCCCAGATATCCTCGCGGCCGCCGCCGAAGCCGAAGGTCCTGAACCCCATCGATTCCAGGGCGACGTTGCCCGCGAGGATCATCAGATCGGCCCAGGACAGCTTCTTGCCGTACTTCTGCTTGATGGGCCACAGCAGCCGACGTGCCTTGTCGAGGTTGCCGTTGTCCGGCCAGCTGTTCAGCGGCGCAAAGCGCTGCTCACCTGAGCGAGCGCCGCCGCGCCCGTCGAAGATGCGGTAGGTGCCCGCGGAGTGCCAGGCCATGCGGATGAAGAACGGGCCGTAGTGGCCGTAGTCGGCCGGCCACCAGTCCTGCGAATCGGTCATGAGCGCGTGGAGGTCGGCCGTGACCGCGTCCAGGTCCAGCGTCTGGAATTCCTTGCGATAGTCGAAGTCCTCGAGCATCGGGTCACCGAGCTTCGCATGCTGGTGCAGCACGCTGAGGTTGAGCTGATCAGGCCACCAGTGCGCGGCCGTGCGGGTCTGCCGAGGCTTGTCCCCGTGTGCAACGGGGCACTTGAGCTGGGCTTCGGCGGAATTCAATTCGGTACTCGTTGACATGCTGCGGAACTCCTGTCTGGTGACGGCACGGGCCAGGGCCACCGGGCCGCAAAAGCGCGGCCGCGTCCGTGGAAACAGCTTAGGGGCAGTGACAGCTCGATGGGATTGAGGTTCGCAAAGACCGCAATAGCCCCGGGCGAACGCGGCATCCGTCGGTCACGCGCCGGCACGGCTCCCGCGGCGCGGCCGTCGCCTTTGCACTCGGCTTACAGGACGGCCTCGGGCATCACGCGCTGGTATCGCACGGTGTTGCGATGGATATGGTCGACGCCCACGAACTCGTTGCGCGACTCGAAGCGGATTTCGAACGTGGCGAAAGGCAGGTTGAGGCGAGAGGGCGGCCGCCCATTCATGAGCGTGTACTTGCGCTTGAGGTTGGTGCCATCGAAGAGCCAGTGGCCCGCGTGCTCATGGTCGGTCACCACGCCGTCAGCGGCGGTGATGCGGACCTGCTCACGGAAGGCCCCGTCATGCTCGAGTCGCAGGAGACGGCGCGATCGCACGCCCTCGACGACCTGTTCGCGCAGCCACGTGCCGGGCAGGCGATCGGCGGCATCGGCGATCTGCTCCGCCGCCGGAGGAAAAGCGGCGACCTGTGCGAACGATCCTTCCGCGGGCGGCCGATCGTGGGCAGCCAGGAACACCGCCGCCGCGATCATTCCCAGCCCAACGACCGACGTCAGGCGCCAGCTGGAAAACGATGGCCTGGACATGCGCTCCATGATGCCGCTGTCGCGTCGAGTTTGCAAAGCTTTGGAGCACATCACCGACCCGGTGATGCGCCCATGCGGCCGGATGGCCGCCTGACGATTCAACGGTCGCGCGCCGGCACGTTGTTCGCTGCGGGAGTGAACGCCAGCAGCAGCAACCCCCCGGCAATGGAGAGGTTCTTCAGGAACTGGGTCAGCTGCGCGTTGAACTGCTGACCCTCGAAACTCCAGAACGCATGGCCGATCAGCGCGGCGCCGATGGTGAACGCTGCCAATGCAAGCGCCGCGACTTTCACTTGCCAGCCGATGATCAAGGCCAATCCCCCGAGCACCTCGAGTGCGATGACTGCGACCAGGACGGCTTCGGGGGCGGGAATCCCGAGCTTGGTGAAGTACCCGATCGTGCCACCCCACGAAATCCCCTTGTTGATGCCGCTGACGACGAAAAGGAGCGCCAGTAGCACGCGCGCCGGCAGGATCACGTTCGAATCAGCACGATAGGCCATCTCGTCACCTCGTTTGAAAAAGTCCCTGGGAGCAGCGTCCCGGCGAATCGTACACGGCTGTTCAGTTTTTTGCATAGATCTGGTCGAACACGCCGCCGTCCGCGAAGTGCTCCCGGGCGGCCGGACCCCAGCCTCCGAACGCCTCGTCAATGGTGAACAGGGCGAGCTTCGGGAACCGGGCCGCGTAGCGGGCCTGGGCCCTGGCGGACACAGGTCGATAGAAGTGCTTGCCGGCCAGGTCCTGCGCCTCCTCGGAATAGAGGTACTCGAGGTACGCCTGGGCGACCCCGCGGGTGCCTTTGCGGTCCACGTTGCGGTCGACGATCGTGACCGCCGGTTCGGCCAGGATGCTCAGTGACGGATACACGAGGTCGACCTTGCTGCCGAACTCCTTGTCGAGCAGATACGCCTCGTTTTCCCAGGCGACGAGGACGTCGCCCATTCCGCGTTGCGCAAAGGTGACCGACGCGCCGCGTGCACCCGTGTCCAGCACGACCACATTGCCATAGAGCCTGGTCACGAACTCGCGTGCCTTCGCGGCACCGCCGAACTTGCGCTTGCCGAACTCCCAGGCCGCCAGGTAGTTCCATCGCGCGCCGCCAGAGGTCTTCGGGTTGGGCGTGACCACCTTGATTCCCGGGCGCGCGAGGTCGTCCCAGTCCTTGATGCCCTTGGGATTGCCCTGGCGTACGACGAGCACCACCGTCGACTGATAAGGTGACGCGTTGTTCGGCAGCCGCTTCTGCCAGTCCTTGGGAATCAACCTGCCCTGCTCATGAAGCGCGTCGGTGTCCCAGGCCAGCGCGAGCGTGGCCACGTCCGCATCGATACCGTCGATGATCGAGCGGGCCTGCTTGCCCGAGCCGCCGTGCGACTGCTTGACCGTGACGTCCTGGTTCGCCTTGGCCTTCCAGTGCTGCGCGAAGGCGGCATTGAACTCGGTGTAGAACTCCCGCGTCGGATCGTACGAAACGTTGAGCAGAGTGACTGACGGGGGCCGCGGCTGGGCCATTACGGGAACTGCCTGTGCCGCTGCTGCGGCGGCCAGCCACTTCAGCGGGGTTCGACGGGACATCGTCATGATCATGCGGGGCGATTGTTGCGATCGGCCGATGATCAGAGCAGCCACATCAAACTGGAACGAATAAAAAATAGTTTTGATATTCGCTAGAGACGCATTACCCGTCAGCCGATGGTCATCAACGTTGCATTGCCCCCCGCCGCCGCCGTGTTCACGCTGAGGCTGCGTTCGACGACCAGCCGCTCGAGCGGCACTGTTGCCTCGCCCGGCGCCAGTCGCTCCACGCCGATCACAGGGCCCTCCCTGTGCGCGAGGGCATGCTGCACCCTTGCGAGTTCGTCCACCGAGCCGTGCAGGAGCACCTGCTCGTAGTGGGCCGCCGGTGCGGTCCAGTCCTGCACCAGTGCCACCTGGGCCTGGACCTGCGCCGGCAGCCGGTCGCGCAAGGTGCTGGCGTCCGCAGGCCACACCGCCCGACTGCCGACCGCCAGCACGGCCGCCAGCTGCACCAGGCGGTCCACGTCACTGTCCGCCAGGCACAGGACACCCGACCGCGCAGCCAGGCTGTAAACGTTGCGCTCGCCGGTGGGACTCGGCAGCACGCGCCCGCCCTGCGGTAGTGCGCCGCGCGCAAAGCCGGAGCAGGCCGCTGCCAGCTCGGCGGAATGCTGCCGGGACCAGTTGCACAGGGCCTGGAACGATACGGTAGGCGAGGCGCCCTCGATGTCGTGTGGACGGCCCAGCGCGCGCTCCAGCACATCCCCAGGCCGCTGCGCGAGCAGGCGGTAAAGGTAGAGTGGCCCGCCGGCCTTCGGGCCGGTGCCCGACAGCCCTTCGCCACCGAAGGGCTGTACCCCCACGACCGCACCCACCATGTTGCGGTTCACGTACAGGTTGCCTACCTGCGCGGCCGCCTGCACCCGGGCGATTGTTTCGTCGATGCGGGTGTGCAAGCCCAGGGTCAGGCCGTACCCGGTGCCGTTGATGCGGGCCAGCAGTCCGTCCAGTTCCTCGCGCCGGTATCGCACGAAGTGCAGCACCGGACCGAAGACCTCGCGCTCCAGCTCGCCCACGCTGTCGATTTCGATCACGGTCGGCAGGACAAAGGTGCCGCGCTCGAGCGGATCCTCGCCGCGCCTGGCGACCGGGTGCACGCGGCGGCCCTTGCGGCGCATGGCCGTGATGTGGCGTTCGATGCCGGCCCGCGCTTCGGCGTCGATCACCGGTCCGACGTCGGTCGAGAGCCGGTCCGGCCGGCCCACGCGCAATTCGGCCATCGCGCCCAGGAGCATCTCGAGCACCCGGTCCGCGGCTTCCTCCTGCACACACAGCACGCGCAGCGCCGAGCAGCGCTGCCCGGCGCTGTCGAAGGCCGATGCGAGCACGTCGGCCACGACCTGCTCGGCCAGCGCCGAGGAGTCGACGATCATGGCGTTCTGGCCGCCGGTCTCAGCGACCAGTGGTATCGCGCGGCCGCGGGCTTCCACCCGTCCGGCCACGGCACGCTGCAGGATGCGCGCGACCTCGGTCGAGCCGGTGAACAGCACGCCGCGCACCCGCTCGTCGGCGACCAGCCTGGCGCCCACCACCGCGCCGCGACCGGGCACGAGCTGCACGGCCGCACGCGGCACGCCTGCGGACCAGAGGGCGCGCACGGCTTCGGCGGCGATGAGCGGCGTCTGCTCGGCCGGCTTGGCCAGCACGACATTGCCGGCGGCCAGGGCAGCCGACACCTGCCCCATGAAGATCGCGAGCGGGAAGTTCCAGGGGCTGATGCACACCACCAGCCCCAGCGGATGGTGGGTCTCGTTGTCGAAGCCCTCGCGGACCTGGCCCGCGTAGTAGCGCAGGAAATCCACCGCTTCGCGCACTTCGGCGATGGCGTTGGCGGCGGTCTTGCCCGCCTCGCGGATCAGCAGCGCCATGAGGCGGGGGGTGTCGAATTCGAGGCGGTCGGCCGCTTCTTCCAGGCAGCGCGCCCGCTCGGGCGGCGGGGTCGCCGCCCAGGCCGCGGCCCCGGCTGCCGCGCTGTCCAGCGCCAGTTCGACTTCGTCCGGCGTAGCTTCGCGCGACAGCCCCACCGTGTCCTCGTGCAACGCCGGGTTGTGCAGGGCCTGCATGTCACCGGCGGGAAGCTCGTGCGCCAGCAGCGGCGGTGCGTGGAAGCCTTCCCGCAGGCTTGCACGGAAGGCCTTCGCCAATATCGCGAGCTGCTGCTCACTGGCCAGGTCAGGCCCGCGTGAGTTGACCCGTTTCGCACCGTAAAGATCGCGCGGCAGCGGAATCGCCGGGTGCGGCAGGCCGACGGCGCCTTCAGAATGGGCCTGAGCCTCGATGATCTCGACCGGGTCGCGCACCAGGTCTTCCAGCGGCAGCGAGGCGTCCGCGATGCGATTGACAAAGGAGGTATTCGCGCCGTTCTCGAGCAGCCGCCGTACCAGGTAGGCCAGCAGCGTCTCGTGTGTGCCGACGGGTGCGTAGATGCGGCAGGGCCGGCCGAGCCCACCCGCCATGGCGGGGCCGACGACCTGCTCGTACAGCGGCTCGCCCATGCCGTGCAGGCACTGGAATTCATACTGCCGCGGGTGCCAGCGCGCCGGGTCGGCGAGCTCGTGAATCGCAGCCAGCGTATGCGCGTTGTGCGTGGCGAACTGGGGGTACACCGCGTCAGGCGCATCCAGCAGCTTGCGCGCGCAGGCAATGTACGAAGCGTCGGTGAAAGGCTTGCGCGTGTAGACCGGGTAGCCCTCCAGGCCATCGATTTGCGCACGCTTGATCTCGGAGTCCCAGTACGCTCCCTTGACCAGCCGGATCATCAGCCGCCGTCCGCTGCGGCGCGCGAGGTCGACGATCTCGTCGATCACGAAGGGGCAGCGCTTCTGGTAGGCCTGGATGACGAATCCCAGGCCCTGCCAGCCATGCAGCTGAGGTTCCAGGCACAGGCGCTCCAGCAGGTCCAGCGAGATCTCCAGGCGGTCGGCCTCCTCGGCGTCGATGTTCAGGCCGATGTCGTAGCGCGCGGCGAGGGCACACAGGCGCACGAGCAGGGGGTACAGCTCGCTTGCCACGCGGTCGTACTGCGCACGGCTGTAGCGCGGATGCAGGGCCGACAGCTTGATGGAAATGCCGGGCCCGTCGAAGATGCCGCGGCCGGCGCTGGCCTGGCCGATCGCATGGATCGCCGCCTCGTAGTCCCGGAAGTAGCGGCCGGCGTCGTGCGCCGTCATCGCGGCCTCGCCCAGCATGTCGAACGAGTACCGGAAGCCTTCCTTCTCGCGCGATGCGGCATTCGACAGCGCCTGGGCGATCGTCTCACCCGTCACGAACTGCTCGCCCATCATGCGCATGGCCATGTCCACGCCCTTGCGGATCAGGGGTTCGCCGCCTGCGCCCAGCAGCCTTCCCAGAGCCGCGCTGAGGCCGGACTCGCTGTGGGTGGACACCAGCTTGCCCGTGACCAGCAGGCCCCAGGTGGCCGCATTCACGAACAGCGAGGGGCTGCGCCCCAGGTGCGTCTGCCATTGGCCTTGTGCAATCTTGTCGCGGATCAGGGCGTCGCGCGTGGCGGCATCGGGGATGCGCAGCAGCGCCTCGGCCAGGCACATCAGTGCCACGCCTTCCTGCGACGACAACGCGTACTCCTGCAGCAGGCCCTGCACGATCCCGGCCCGGCCTGCGCCGGCCTTGCGCTCACGCAGCGTGCGGGCCAGGCGGAGGGCGAGTTCACGGCTTCGGGCGGCCACGTCGCCCGGCAGGCGGGCCGGCCCGATGATCTGCGCAACAGCCTGCGGCTCGGGCATGCGGCAGGCCGCCGTGACGGCCTGGCGGAGCGGGCGGGAGGCGCTCGGCAGGGGTTGGACGAAGGCGTCGAAGACGGGTGCGGCGTGAGGGGTGGACATGGGACTCTCTGGCCTCAGGCGGCTCTTCATTGGGCCGGCTGTGGAGAGCATTCTTCTCCAGAAACCGACTCTTGCGTCGCGAATGTATCCCCAGGACGTGACGAACGCGCAGCGGCCCCGCCGGACCGCGATCCTTCCTATACTGGGACGGCCTGCAGCCCCTTGGGGGTCCCGCAGCAGACCATGCACAAGGGGCGGCCGTCGTGACCTTTTCCATCGTGGCTCGGTGCGCGCGCACCCAACAGGTCGGCGTCGCCGCAGCGACCGCAGTCCAGGCCGTCGGCAAGCTGGCATGCCATGCCATCGCCAACGTCGGTGCCATCGCTTCACAGGCACGGACCAACCCCTATCTGGCCTACGACGGCTTGCGCCTGCTCGAGCGTGGCGTTGCAGCCGAAGAAGCCTTGCGGCGCGTGCTCGCCACCGACGCCGATGCGGACCAGCGGCAGGTTGGCGTGATCGACAACCAGGGCCGCACGGCCGCCTGGACCGGCTCGGAGGCGATTCCCTGGGCCGGTCACCTGGCCGGCAGGAACTGCAGCGCCCAGGGCAACCGGCTGGCGGGGCCCCAGGTGCTGGAGAAGGCCATCGCGGCCATGCACCGCACCGAACATCTCGACCTTTCCGAGCGGCTGACGCTCGCCCTGCTCGAGGGTGACGCCGCCGGAGGTGACCTCAAAGGCGATTGCTCGGTCAACGTGCTGGTGTTCTCGTCCGAGGAGTACGCGCTGTGCGACATCCGGATCGACGACCACGACGCGCCGATGGATGAGCTGCGCCGCCTGTTCGCGGTCTACCAGTCGAAGATCCTGCCGATCGTGAAGACGCTGCCGAAGCGATCCGACATTCCCCGGCCCGATTGAACGGACATCCGGGCCGCCGGGGCGTGCGATCTGTCCTCAGGGCCGCAGGTGCGCCGGCCCGGACGCAGAAGTGCCGGGCACATCCGCCACCCACCAGTGCCGTGTCCGGTTGGCCAGCGCCACCAGGGACAACATCACCGGCACCTCGACCAGCACGCCAACCACGGTCGCGAGTGCCGCGCCCGAGTTCAGGCCGAACAGCGAGATGGCCACCGCCACGGCCAGCTCGAAGAAGTTCGAGGTGCCGATCAGGCAGGCCGGTGCGGCGATGTCGTGGGGCAGGCGCAGCCAGCGGGCCCCCAGGGCCGCAATGAAGAAGATGCCGTACGACTGGATGACCAGCGGCACCGCGATCATGGCGATCACGAGCGGCTGCGCGACGATGGTGCCGGCCTGGAAGCCGAACAGCAGCACCACCGTGGCGATCAGGCCCGTGATCGACCAGGGCTTGAGCATTGCCACGCCACGTGCCACCCGCTGGCTGCCGCCCGCCTTCAGCCAGGCCTGGCGCGTGAGGATGCCGGCCACCAGCGGCAGCACCACGTACAACACCGTGGACAGCACCAGCGTTTCCCAGGGTACGGTGACGTTCGTGACCCCGAGCAGGAAGGCCGCGATCGGAGCGAAGGCGAACACCATGATCACGTCGTTCACCGACACCTGCACCAGCGTGTAGTTGGGATCGCCCTTCACGAGCTGGCTCCACACGAAGACCATCGCGGTGCAGGGCGCGACACCCAGCAGGATGGCTCCGGCGATGTATTCGGAAGCCGACTGCGGATCGATCCAGGACGCGAACACATGCTCGAAGAAGAGCACCGCGATCGCTGCCATCGTGAAGGGCTTGATGAGCCAGTTGACGACCAGCGTGAGCAGCAGGCCGCGCGGCCTGCGGCCGACATCCTTGACCGACGCGAAGTCGATCTGGATCATCATCGGATAGATCATCACCCAGATGAAAACCGCCACCACCAGGTTGACATGCGCGAACTCCAGCGCGGCGACGGCCTGGAACAAGGCCGGCCACAGCAGGCCCAGGCCGACGCCCGCCGCGATGCCCAGCGCGACCCAGACAGTGAGATAGCGTTCGAAGAGTCCCATGGCGTGTTTTCTTTTTTTCGGGTGAGTCGGTTCAGCTCTGGCCGATGTGAGTGAGTTCGCGCTGCAGAGCGGCGCGATCCAGCGTCTGCAGCGGCAGCGCGAGAAGCTGCAGCATGCGATAGCCGATGGCCTGCCGCGTGAGTTCGAAAGCGCGGCGTTTGCCCTCGTCGCCGCCTTCGGCATTCGAAGGGTCCGGGTAGCCCCAGTGCACCTTCACCGGCTGTCCGTGCCCGCCGAAGAACACCGGGCAGGTTTCGGCGGCGGCGCTGTCGCACACCGTGATGATCGTCGACAGCGCAGGCGCGCCGTCACGGGAGAACTCGTCCCAGCTCTTGCTGCGCACACCGGCGGTGTCCACGCCCGCGTCCTGCAGCACCTGGAGCGCGAAGGGATTGATCCGACCGCTGGGCGCACTGCCCGCGCTGTGGGCGCGGACGGCCTTGCCGAGCTTTGCGGCCAGATGATTCAACATGCACTCGGCCAGCACGCTGCGCGCGGAGTTGTGGGTGCACAGGATCAACACCTCATGGACCTTGCTGCTCATCACCGGGCCTCAGCAGCAGGAGGACGACGCCGACGCCTTCGCAGGGATGCCCTGCGACGTGCCGCGTGGCGTGCAGCATCCCGCAGTCTGGGACGCCACCGACGGCACTTGCTCTGGCGTACAGCAGGCGCCCGCCTTCGGCGCTTCCCCCTCGCGGAACACCGGGATGCTGCCCAGCGTGTGGAAGTGCTCCCATGCAATGCCCTGCGGGTCCGTGATCCAGTGCTTCTCGCTGCGCGCGTAGCAGCAGGTGGTCGCGCCTTCGTCGAGCAGCGCCATGTCGGCCGCCTCGGCGCGCGCTTTCATCGCGGCAAGATCGGCCGCGTTGTCGGTCTGGATGCCGAGATGGTCGATTCCGCTGGAGGCCCCGCGCGTCGAGATCGCGAAATTGACGGCCGGGTCGTCCAGCATCCACTTGGCGTAATCCGACTCGGTGCGGGACGGCTCGACACCGAACAGGCGTGAATAGAACGCGATGCTCCGGGACAGGTCATCGACGTGCAGGTGAACGTGGAAGCGCTTCATGGTCCTTCTCCTTGTCATGTGAATCAGCAGGCCGCACACCCGGTCGCGTCCGGCAGGCACGCAGCCTCGCCGCGGCAGCAGTTGTCCGTGAGATAGCCGAGGACGCCGTTCATGCGCTCGAAGTCAGCCCGATAGATGAGGTTGCGGCTCTCCCGCTCCTGCGTCAGCAGGCCCGCATTCGTCAGCTCCTTCAGGTGGAACGACAGGGTCGAGGCGGGCACCTCCAGTGCCTCGGCCATCGCACCCGGGGTGAGCCCCTGCGGCCCAGCCACCACAAGAAGGCGGAAGGCCTGGAGCCGAAGCGGCTGGGCCAGGGCCGCGAGGCACCGGATGACGAATTGTTCTTCCATGTTTCTATTTTTATGGAATTGAAGAAGTTTTGCAAGCCCCCTGGGCAAGGCGCTGGAGAATCAAGGCGTGGGGCTTCCCGCAGGCGGCACCCGGTCGCAGACACGCCACCGCTGCATCAGGGCGCAGGACAGGCGCTGTCCCAACCCGCCAGCCCCGCCAGCTTCTGCACCCGCGAGCGCTGGTCCAGGCAGGCCTTGCGCTGCGCATCGGCGGCTTGCTGGGCGGCCACTCGCCTGGCCTGCTCGCGCGCCGCCTGCAACTCCGCCACGCGCTCGCGGATCTGGGGCATCACGGCCAGGGCGGCCCGCTCACCCTCCAGGATCGCACTGGCGCGCTGGGCGAAGTCGGTCGCGCCGATGTCCAGAACCTGCGGGCGGACGATCACATCGGCGCGGGCCAGCTCGGCCTGCCCCAGCTTCTGCCCCATGATGGCGATCGACTGGCCGATCGTCCCCAGCATTCCCGGCGGCGCCGGACCCCGCGCCTTGCTCGAGATGTCCACCGCCACCACGATGTCCGCACCCAGCTCGCGCGCCGCGTCGACCGGAACCGGGCTGACCACGCCCCCATCGACGAAATGGTACTTGCCGATGACCACCGGCTGGAACACGCCCGGCACGCTGCTGGAGGCGCGCACCGCCTGGCCCGTGTTGCCGCGTGCGAACACGGTCCGCTCGCCGTCTTCCAGCCGGGTGGCCACCGCCACGAAAGGCTTGGCCAGCCGCTCCAGGGGCTGGCGCCGCACCTGCTCGTTCACGTAGTCTTCGAGTTTCTGACCCACCAGCAACCCGCTGGAGGACAGCTGCAGGTCACGGATGCGGGCCTCGTCGAGCCCCACGGCCTTTTCCTGGAGTTCGAAGGCGCTCATGCCGCTGGCGTACAGGGCGCCCACCACACTGCCCGCGCTGGTGCCGGCAACCACCTGCGGCGCGAGCCCGTTGGCCTCCAGCATCTTGATGACCCCGATGTGCGCGAAGCCCTTGGCGGCGCCACCACCCAGGGCAATGCCCACTTTGATCGGTGGCGGAGAGGCCGATGCAGCCAGCGGTGCAGACGCAGAAGCCGCCGCAGCCGCAGCCGTGCCCGTGCCCGTGCCCGCGGGCGGCATGCTGCTGCATCCGGCGGTTGCAAGGATGCCCAGCAGCGCCAGGGGGCGGCACAGGCCGAAAAGGCTGCGACGGGTAGACGCAACTTCTACATGCATGAAGGTTGGGAGCAGAAACCCATCAGTGTAAGTGCGCGACCCTCGCGCGGTCCCTCACTGCACAAGCTTGCCCAACGCGTTGTCGACGACCAGAGGCGAATCGAAGTACCGGATGCGTGGCTCGCTGCCATAGGCCGATCGAATGCGCTGTCGCCAGGCCTCGTCATGTGCGGCTTCGGCGGAGGCGCGGTCGGTCCACAGGTAGAACGCTCCGGCCTGGTTCGCCTGCGCGTCGAAGACGAAGGTCTTGCGGATGAGGTTCGGCTCCTTCTGCCATCGCGGCGCGACTTCGTGCATGCCTTGGACGACTTCGTCGCGGGAGATGCCTTGGGGAAGATCGAAAAGCACGTATTCGGTGATCACCTGCCGGTCCCTTTCCATTCGCATGACAGCACAGCGTGCGAAACTGGCGGCGTGTCTGATGATGCACTTTCCATCCCCATGCCAGACCTGCCCCGCAGCCCCGCCGCCGATCGCAACAAGGAGCCGATCCTCGCACACCTGCGGACCCTCCTCGGCCCGCGCGGCAAGGCCCTGGAAATCGCTTCAGGCACCGGGCAGCACGCCGCCTGGTTCGCCGCCGCCCTGCCCGGATGGACCTGGCAGCCCACGGAGTTTCAACCGGACATGCTGCGCGTGATCTCAGACCAGGTCATGCACTCAGGCCTGGCCAACCTGCTGCCACCTCAGCGCCTGGACGTCACGGCGCACCCGTGGCCGCCCTTCGATGGACCGTTCGATCTGATCTTTTGCGCCAACATGCTGCACATCGCACCCTGGGACGCTTGCCGCGGGCTCATGGCCGGTGCGGCCAGCCACCTCGGTCCCGCCGGGATGCTGGTCACCTACGGCCCGTACTTCGAATCCGCGGTACCGCCAGCCCCCAGCAACCTCGCTTTCGACAAGAGCCTGCAAGCGCAGGATCCCGCGTGGGGGATCCGTCAACTCGATGACGTGGTTGCCGAAGCAGGTCGCCACGGGCTGGCCCTGGCGCAACGGCATGCGATGCCGGCGAACAACCTGTTTGTGGTGTTCACGCGTTCGTTCTCAGGCGCAGATCAACGATCTTGAGAAGCATTGACCCATGCAGCCGGAGCTATCAGGTGGCACGCCAGCCAGCTTCTTTCGTTTGCGGTGTCACCGGCATTCAGCCGCTCGATCGTGCTGTGGCTCACGCCTGCACGCATGGATGACACTTCAAAGTATCAGACAGCTTGCGTTAGCTACACATCAATATTCGCCGCCCGCAACGCATTCGCCTCAATGAAATCCCTGCGCGGCTCCACCTCATCACCCATCAGCATCGTGAACACCCGATCGGCCTCGATCGCATCATCGATCTGCACCCGCAGCAGGCGCCGCACGGTGGGGTCCATGGTGGTCTCCCACAACTGCCCCGGGTTCATCTCTCCCAGTCCCTTGTAGCGCTGCCTGCTGGTGGTGCGTTCGGCTTCGCCGAGCAGCCATTCCATGGCCTGGCGGAAGTCGGTGACCTTCTCCTCGCGTGCCTTCTCGCCTTCGCCGCGACGAACGACAGCGCCTTCCTTGAGCAGGCCGCGGAAGGTGTCGGCGGCGTCCGCGAGGGCGAGGTAGTCGGCGCCGTGGACGAAGTCCTGGGTGATGACGCTGCTGCGCACGTTGCCGTGGTGGCGGCGGCTGATGCGCAGGATGGGCTTGTCGGTGCGAACGTCGAACTCGCCGGCGACTTCGGCGGGGGCGGCATTGGTGAGGCGGTCGATCTCCTGCAGGCGAGCCTGCAGCGCCAGCGCCGAGGCCTCGGCCTCGGGCACGGTGTCGAGGTTCAGGCGGACGCCGTCCGCGATGGCGCGCAGCGCCTCGGCGTCCATGAATCCGGCGAGGCGGTCGATGACGCGTTCAGCCACCTGGTGCTTGCGCGCGAGTTCGGCCAGGGTGTCGCCGGTCAGCACGGTCGGCACATCGCCGCCGGTGCTGACGCTCGCGCCCAGCAGGGCAATGCGCAGCAGGAATCCGTCGAGCTCATTCCCGTCCTTGAGGTACAGCTCCTCCTTGCCGGCCTTGACCTTGTACAGCGGCGGCTGCGCGATGTAGATGTGCCCGCGCTCGACCAGTTCGGGCATCTGGCGGTAGAAGAAGGTGAGCAGCAGGGTGCGGATGTGGGCGCCGTCCACGTCGGCGTCGGTCATGATGATGA
>DAIMZU010000020.1:0-14221 GCA_036733845.1 Ramlibacter sp. | reverse complement strand
GTTGTTGACGATGTACACGTTCAGCCCCACCGGCGGCGCGATCAGGCCGATGCCGACGGTCATGAGCACCAGGATGCCGAACCAGATCGCTTTCTGGTCGGGCGCCAGCCCCCACAGCTCCAGCGCCATCACGGCCGGGAAGATGACGGGAATGGTCAGCAGGAGCATGGACAGCTCGTCCATCACGCAGCCCAGCAGGACGTACAGCAGCAGCACCGCGCCCACGATGGCCAGCGGCGGCACCGCCAGCCCCGTCACCCAGTCCGCCACGGCCGCGGGCATTTCGGTGAGCGCCAGCGCCGCGTTCATCATGTCGGCGCCCAGGAAGATCATGAACACCATCGCGCTGGTCTCGGCGGTCGCCACGAGCGCGCGCGAGATGCCGCGCCGCCCGAGTTCCCGGCGGGCCAGGCCGGCGGTGAAGGTCAGGAGCGCGCCGATGGCGGCGCCTTCGGTGGGCGAGAAGATGCCGCCGTAGATGCCGCCGAAGACGATGAGGAAAATCGCGACGATCGGCCAGATACCACCCAGCGCGGACAGCCTCTCGCTCCAGCCCACGGCCTCGCTGGGCGTGGCCAGGTCGGGCCGCACTCGGCAATAGATGGCGATCACCGCCAGATAGCCAGCCACCGCGAGCAGGCCGGGAATCATGGCGGCCGCGAACAGCTTGGCGATGTTCTGTTCGGTCAGGATGGCATACACCACCAGCGGCACCGAGGGCGGAATCAGGATGCCCAGCGCACCGCCGGTGGCCAGCGTGGCCGTCGACAGCCGGCCGTGGTAGCCGTGCGCCTTCATCTCCGGATAGGCCACCTGGGTGATGGTGGCCGAGGTCGCCACCGACGACCCGCAGACCGCGCCGAAGGCGGCCGCACTCAGGATGGCCGCCATGGCGAGCCCCCCGCGGATGTGGCCGATCATGGACGCGGCGGCCCGGAACAGGTCGCGGCTGAGTCCCCCCTGCGTGGCGAACTGCCCCATCAGCAGGAACAGCGGGATCACGCTGAGCTCGTAGACCGTCAGCCGCGCCACCGCGCTGCCCTTGAGCAGGTTCAGCAGCGAGGCCTCGTTGGTGACCGCGAAATAGCCTATCGCGCCCGGAATGAACATGGCCGCGGCGATGGGCACGCGCACGACCATCAGCGCCAGCATGGCGCCGAACATGGTGATCCCCACCAGCGTCGCGTGGCTCATGCCGCATTCCCCTCGAGCAGCGAGATCGGCCGCCCGGTGGCGTGCAGTCCTGCCTGGATCAGGGCAATGAAGGCGGCAAGCGCCAGTCCCGGCGCCAGCGACGCATAGGCCCACCACATCGGCAGGTCGAGGATCATGGTGGCCTCGAAGGACTCGCGCACGCCGATCGCGCCCGCGGCGGTGCGCCAGGACAGCAGGGCGCACATCACGGCGATCATCAGCGCGCCGAACGCGTCCAGCCAGCGCTGCACGCGCACAGGGGCGCGCTGGGTGAAGAAGTCCACGATGATGTTGGCGCTCTTGAGCTGGCACCAGGGCAGGCACAGCGAGATCGACAGCGCGATGCCGAGCTGGGTCAGTTCGACGTCACCCTGTATCGGCGATAGGAAGAAGGCACGGCCGATCACGCTTACCGTGGTCATCACCCCCACCAGCAGTGCCACGACCGCACCGGCCAGCGCGAACCAGCCGGTCACCCAGCGCAAACCCCTCAGCATCGAATGCCCCTCATGTGCCTGTCCTCCCAACAAAAACGCCGGCGGCTGCCGGCGCGCACCCGCGGCGGCCGCAACGCGGCCCCCTTGCGGGTCGTTCTTACTTCTGGTACTTCTTCAGCAGCTCACGCGCGTCCTGCAGCATCTGCTTGCCCGGCAGGTTGCGCTTTTCCATGTCGGCCACCCACTCGTCGTGCAGGCTGGCGCTGGCCTTGACCCAGCGGTCGGTCTCTTCGGCCGAAAGCTGGATGAAGTTGTTGCCGCGGTCCTTGGCCGCCTTGCGGCCGGCCTCCTGGCTGTCGTCCCAGGCCTTGCCGATCGCGCGGGACAGCGTGGCGCCGGAGTTGTTGTCGATGACTTTCTTGAGGTCGGCCGGCAGGCTGTCGTACTTGGCCTGGTTCATGCCGAAGATGAAGCCCGCGCTGTACAGGGCCGGACGCGAGGGGTGCGTCTCGGTGTGGAACTTGCTCATCTCGTGCAGCTTGAAGGCCGGGATCACCTCCCAGGGCAGCACGTAGCCGTCGATGGTGCCCTTGGACAGTGCGTCGGCGACGGCGGGAACGGGCATGCCGACCGGCGTGGCGCCCAGCTTGGACAGCAGCTTGTTGGTCTGGCGCGTGGGCGCGCGCATCTTCAGGCCGCGGAAGTCCTCGAGCTTGTTGACCGGCTTGGACGACGTGTGGACATAGCCTTCGTCGTGCACCCAGGTGGCCAGGATGCGGGTGCCCGGGAACTCGTCGCGGGCGTGCTTCTGCAGGAACTCCCAGGCCGCCTGGGCGCCGGCTTCGGCCGAGTTGGTCATGAAGGGCAGCTCGAAGACCTCCATGCGCGGGAAGCGGCCGGCGGTGTAGCCGGGCAGCGTGATGGTGAGGTCGTCCACGCCGTCCTTGACGCGGTCGACCAGCTGCGCGGGCGTGCCGCCGCCGGACATCGCCGGCAGCAGCTGGCAGCGCATGCGGTTGTTCGATTCGGCGGCGATCTTGTCGCACCAGGGGGCGATCACCTTCTGGGGCGCCATGGCGCCGGTGGGCCAGATGTGGTGGAACTTCAGGACGACTTCCTGGGCGCTGGCGCTGCCGGCGACGGCGAACATCGCGGCGGCGGCGAGCTTGATTGCGGTGTGCTTCATGGTCTGGGGTCTCCTAGGTGGATCGAACGTGTTGAGGCCGGCAAAGCTGGGGCGAATTGTGCTCCAAGCGACGACGGGGTTCATGCCCGCTGCCGGATGAGGCCGACGCCCGGCATCCGGTGCAGGCTGCGGGTGCGGATCGCCTCGCGCAGGTTGCGCTGTGCGAGGCGCGCGTGCTCGCGCATGATGGCTTCGGCCCGCGCGCCCTCGCGCGCCTCGATGGCATCGAGCACCTGCCGGTGCTGGTCCTGGGCCACCACCAGCATGTCACGTGCCTGGGGCGAGTCGGCCTGCATGGCCACGAAGCCGGAGGGCGAGGCAAAGGGCAGGCGCACCACGCGCTCGAGTTCTCGCGCGAGGGTGCCGCTGCCGGTCATGCCGGACAGCAGGTCGTGGAAGCGCTCGTTCAACGCGACGTAACGATGGAAGGCCGCGTCGTCGAGGGACGCCCGCGCCAGCAGGAGGTCCACCTCGTCGAGGCAGGCGCGGGCCTGCGACAGCATGACCGATGACACGCCACGCTCGGCCGCCAGGCGCACCGCCAGGCCCTCGAGGGTGCCGCGCAACTCGATGGCGTCGAAGACGTCGCGCTCGGAAAATGTGCGGACGGCAAAGCCACCGCCGGGCAGGGCATCGAGGAGGCCCTCCTGCTCCAGGCGCATCAAGGCGGAGCGGATGGGGGTGCGCGAGACGCCGAGCCGCTCCACGAGGCTCAGCTCGGCAATGCGCGCGCCCGCCGGCAGGTCGCCGGCGAGCACCATTTCACGCAGTCGCAGCACGGCCTTCACCGCTTGGGAACCGGAGGGCTCCACTTCGGCCGGATGCGGCTCGTCGTGTTCATTAGCGCGACTCATGTATTCAATGTAGCCCAAAGTCCGCGCCAGCAACTCCGTACATACCCTAGAAATCAAGCCGAATCCGCCCTTGAGGCGTCCGGACTGTATACAACACGTATCCCGATGCAGATAATGACGGCTTCGCGACTGTCCGGTCGCCCTTGTCATGGAGTCTCTGCATGTTTCCCAAGAACGCCTGGTACGTGGCCTGCACCCCCGACGAAATCGACAGCAAGCCGCTGGGCCGCACGATCTGCGGCGAAAAGATCGTGTTCTATCGCGGCTCCGAAGGCCAGGCCCACGCGCTGGAGGACTTCTGCCCCCACCGGGGCGCGCCGCTGTCGCTGGGGCAGGTCTGCGAAGGGCAGCTCGTGTGCGGCTACCACGGCCTGGTCATGGGTTGCGATGGCAAGACCGTGTCCATGCCGGGGCAACGGGTCGGCGGCTTCCCCGCCATCCGCAGCTACCCGGCGGTCGAGCGCTATGGATTCGTCTGGGTCTGGCCCGGCGATGCCGCGCTGGCCGACCCGGCCAAGATCCACCACCTGCACTGGGCCGACAGCCCCGACTGGGCCTATGGCGGCGGGATGTACCACATCCAGTGCGACTACCGGCTCATGATCGACAACCTGATGGACCTGACGCACGAGACCTATGTGCACACCAGCAGCATCGGCCAGAAGGAAATCGACGAAACGCCCGTGAGCACCCGCACCGTCGGCGACGAGGTGATCACCAGCCGCTTCATGGACGGCGTGATGGCCCCGCCCTTCTGGCGGGCCAACCTGCGCGGCGCCGGGCTGCCCGACGACCAGCCGGTGGACCGCTGGCAGGTGTGCCATTTCTATCCTCCCAGCCACGTCATGATCGAGGTGGGCGTCGCGCTTGCCGGCCGGGGCGGCTACGATGCACAGCCACAATACAAGGCCTCGAGCATCGTGGTGGACTTCATCACGCCCGAGACCGAAACATCGATGTGGTATTTCTGGGGCATGGCACGCAACTTCAACGTCAAGGACAAGAACCTCACTGCCCAGATCCGCGAGGGCCAGGGCAAGGTGTTCGCCGAGGACACCGAGGTGCTGGAGTCGCAGCAGCGCAATCTGCTCAAATATCCGCAGCGCAAGCTGCTCATGCTCAACATCGACGCGGGCGGCGTGCAGTCGCGCCGCATCATCGACCGCCTGATTGCCCAGGAGCAGCAGGCCCGGCAGCCGTCCATGACGGCCTGACAATAAAGCACAAGGACACGCGAATGGCAGATTTCCAGGTGAAGGTGCTCGCCCGGCGGCAGGAAGCCGAGGGCATCGACAGTTTCGAGCTGGGGCGCGAGGACGGCCACCCCCTGCCGTCCTTCAGCGCGGGTTCGCACATCGACGTGCACCTGCCCGGCGGCCTGGTGCGCCAGTACTCGCTGTGCAACGACTCCAGCGAGCAGCACCGCTACCGGATCGCGGTGCTGCGCGACGCGGCCTCACGCGGCGGCTCGGTGGCCATGCACGAGCGCGTGCAGGTCGGGGACACGCTCACCATCAGCGAGCCGCGCAACCACTTCCCGCTCGAACACGCGCCGCACACGCTGCTGCTGGCCGGTGGCATCGGCATCACGCCGCTGCTGTGCATGTCCCAGCGCCTGGCGACGGCCGGCTCCAGCTTCGAGTTGCACTACGCCACGCGGTCGCTGGCGCGCACCGCCTTTCGCGACGAGGTCGCCGCCTTTGGTGGCCGCGCCCTGCTGCACCTGGACGACGGCGACTCCGCCCAGAAGCTGGACCTGCCGGCGGTGCTCGCCGCGCAGCCCGCCGGAACGCGCCTGTATGTGTGCGGCCCCACCGGCTTCATCGACTTCGTGGTGCAGACCGCCAAGGCACGCGGCTGGCCGGCCGACCACATCCATCTCGAATACTTCGGCGCGGCGCCGCAGGACACCTCGGGCGACCAGGCCTTCGAGGTGCGCCTGGCCAGCACCGGCAAGAGCTACACCATCCCTGCGGACAAGAGCGTGGTCCAGGCGCTCTACGAGCAAGGCGTGGATATCATGATCTCCTGCGAACAGGGCGTCTGCGGCACCTGCCTGACCCGCGTGCTCGAAGGCGAGTGCGACCACCGCGACCTGTACCTCACCGACGAGGAGAAGGCCGCGAACGACCAGTTCCTGCCCTGCTGCTCACGGGCCCGCTCGAAGACGCTGGTCCTGGACCTCTGACCCCCGCCACCACCACACCAGAAAGGATTTCCCCATGATGCACCTGCCAGCGCGCTACGACCATGTCGGCAGCTTCCTGCGGCCCAAGTACCTGCTCGAGGCGCGCGACAAGAAGGCCCGTGGCGAGATCACCCCCGAGCAGCTGCGCACGGTGGAAGACCAGGCGATCGCCGAGATCGTCAAGTTCCAGCAGGACGTGGGCCTCAAGAGCATCACCGACGGCGAGTTCCGCCGCACCTATTTCCATATCGATTTCCTCGAGCAGCTCGGCGGCGTCAAGACCGACATCCCCGTGACCATCCGCAAGCCCGACGGCACCGAGGAGCTCGCACCGCCGGTCATCCGCGTCATCGACAAGGTGCGCCACGCCCGGGACATCCAGCGCGCCGACTTCGAGTACCTCCAGGGCCAGGTCGCCGCGGGCTTCACGCCCAAGGTCACCATCCCCTCGCCCACCATGCTGCACTTCCGCGGCGGCCGCGCCGGCATCAGCCGGGAGGCGTATCCCGAGCTCGACCCGGCCTTCTACGACGACGTGGCCAATGCCTACGGCGACGAACTGCGCTCGCTGCATGAGGCGGGCTGCCGCTACGTGCAGATGGACGACACCAACCTCGCCTACCTGTGCGACGAGAAGATGCGCGAGGCCGCCCGCCAGCGCGGCGACGACCCCAACGAGCTGCCGCATCGCTATGCCCAGTTCATCAACAAGGTGGTCGCGCGCAAACCCGAGGGCATGCTTCTGGCCATGCACCTGTGCCGCGGCAACTTCAAGAGCACCCATGCGGCTGCCGGCAACTACGAGCCGGTCGCCGAGGCCCTGCTGTCAGAGATGAACATCGACGCGTTCTTCCTCGAGTACGACGACGACCGTTCCGGCGACTTCCGCCCGCTGCGCTTCCTGAAGCCCGGCAAGACCGTGGTGCTGGGCCTGGTCACCACCAAGTTCGGTCAGCTCGAGAAGAAAGACGACCTCAAGCGCCGCATCGATGAAGCCGCCAAGTACGCGCCGATGGAGCAGCTTGCGCTGTCCCCGCAGTGCGGCTTCTCGAGCACCGTGCACGGCAACAACATCGCCGTCGAGGACCAGCGCACCAAGCTGCGCCTGGTCATCGAGACCGCGCAGGAGATGTGGGGCGCGTGAGTTGCAGAGGGCGTGGGTTGGGCGCTGCTCCACCCACCCCCATTCCGGCTGACCCTGTCAGGGCCTGCTCGCGTGAAGTGCCACCCGTGCAGGACGGCAGGCCCTTCGACAGGCTCAGGCAGATCGGCTGGAGACTCAGGGCAAAGGGGCTCAACCACTCGCTCGACGAGCGGCAATCACCGTCCGAAGCGATCCTGCGGACGGCTGGTGCACCGCTGCAGCTGGCACCGCAGGCGAACTGGTGTCCCCACCCCCAGGCTCCCGCATCCGGGGCGCCACCACCGGACGTGCCGCATCCTCCGGCGCACACAACTCCTGCAGCACCCGCTGACGCACCCGCGCATCGGCTTCCGCCGGGAACTTGCGGGCGAAGCACGCGGGCTGCGCACGCAGCATGTCCAGGTGCTCCTCGACGAGGATGCCAGGGTGCGCCTCGTCGAAGCGCTGGATGAAATGGTTCAGTGGCCCGTGCTCGGGCGCCGCCTGCATCAGCAGCGTGGGCACCAGGAATTCTTCGGAGAGGTGCATGCGGCTGAAGAATTCCTTCAGCCCCGGGCTGCGGAAGCTGTCCAGCAGCGACCGCACCACGGTCCTGCGCGCACCGAACCATACCGATCCATAGTAAGGCCGCAGGTCGCCATCGAAGCGATGGCGCCCGATGCGCGGATCGCTCAGTGCCCGCATGGCCCCGCGCGTGAGCGCCGGCAGCAGCCCCTGCTTCTCGCCGCCGCGCAACCACACGCCAGCTTCGTCACGCCGCTCCCAGTGATCGCCGAAGTAATCGCGTGACAGGCGCCGGGCGACCCGGTGGCGCAGCGTGCCCGCCGGGGTGAAGGCCCGCCAGCCGACCGACATGAGGCAATCGTGGTCCGCCAGCAGGTCGATCGCGCCATAGTGTGCCGCCTGGGGTCCGCCCGCGACGGCTTCGAAGGCCGCCATGGGCTTGACAGGAAGGCAGCTCGGACTGAGCAACTGCAGGTAGTCGAAGTCGATCTCATCCAGCGCATGCGCGATCGAACGGAAGATCCCCTCGACGAAGCCGAACACCCCCCACCCGGTGCGGGCCGGCTCCGGCACGAAGCGCACGTTGGGCGCGGCGAGCCGGAACTCCGGCTGCTGCGAGAAATCATGGTGCACCAGCACCGTGTGCGGTGCGAGCGCGCGTGCGAGCTGGTCCAGCGTGGCGGCCGGTGCCACGGCCGACATCACCACGAACACGATCCGGGGCCGACGGGACTCTTGACCTTGCGGGGATGCCGACATGAAGCACCGAGGGGGTCAGTATTTCCAGAACAGGGCCGAGTCGACCTGCCCGGTTTCCTGCAGGTAGCGAAGCTGCTTCAGGCGCGTGAAAGGCCGTGACTCGAAGACGCCCTTGTCGAGGCCGATGCGGTCGAAGATTTCCTTGAGCTGCTGCGCACCCTTTCGGGCATCCCACTGGCAGCGGAAGCCCGGAAGCTTCGAATGGATCTTGTCGAAGCTCACCCGGTAGCTGCGGTTGTCGGCCCCGGCCGGCCCGAAGCTGAGTTCGCAGCCCGGAAAGGACTCGGCGACGATCTCCGCGATCTCCCTCACCTGGTAGTTGTCCTTGTCGTGGCCCACGTTGAACACCTCGCCGTGGATCGCGTCACGCGGTGCGTCGAGCGCACAGGCGATCGCCTCGCAGATGTCCAGCACATGCACGAGCGGCCTCCAGGGCGTTCCGTCGCTGGTCATCACGATGCGTCCCGTGGTGGCCGCGATCCCGCACAGGTTGTTCAGGACGATGTCGAAGCGCATGCGCGGCGAGGCGCCATAGGCGGTGGCGTTGCGCAGGAAGGTCGGCGAGAACTGGTCGTCGGCCATCGCGCCCACGTCGCGCTCGACCAGCGTCTTGCAGCGCGCGTAGGCGGTCTGCGGCTGGGTGGGCGAGACCTCGGTCATGGCCTGCGCGCCGTCGGCCACGCCGTACACGCTGCACGAGGAGGTGTAGACGAAGCGCGGCACGCGCGCCGCCTTGGCGAGCTGGGCCAGCCGCACCGATGACTGGTGGTTGATCTCGTGCGTCAGCCCCGGATCGTTCTCGCCCAGCGGGTCGTTGGACAGTTCGGCCAGGTGGACCACCGCCTCGACGCCGGCCAGGTCTTCCAGCTGGATCTGGCGGATGTCCCGGTTGATCGTACGGGGAAACCCCGGCACCAGCCGGCGGTCGCTGAACAGCCAGCCGTCGCGGTAGTAGCCGGTGTCGAGGCCGACGATGTCGTGGCCGCGGGCCTGGAGGTAGGGGGCGAGCAGGCAGCCGATATAGCCTTCGACGCCGGTGACGAGCAACTTCATGCGGATTCCTTCAGGGATTCATGGGAGGCGGCGAACTGCGGGAAGAAGCGCTCCATCTGCTCGCGCCACAGGCGGTCGCACAGGCGCCCTTCGGGCAGTTCCACGTCGGCAAAGGTCAGGACGGCGTCCTTGGGCACGTCGCGGCGCAGCCGGCAACCTTCGGCCAGGCCGATGGGTAGCAGGTCCTGGCGGCGCGCGTCGCCCGCGTTCTCGGCCAGGCCGTAGGTCATGTAGCCGCCGAGGCCGTCCACGGTCGCCCCCGCGGTCAGGTCAGTCTTGGCGGTGGCCACCACCTCGACCCGCGGCGCATCCAGCGGCGTCAGCGCAGCGTCCCCGAACAGCACGGCGCGTGCCACCGTGTTGGGTACCTCGAAGTGGCACAGGTGATAGGGCGTGTAGAAGCAGTACAGCGGCCCCTTGCCCAGCTTGTACAGGTCCAGGTAGTGGCGCTGCTGCGGGTGGTCGTGCGTGCCGAGCACGTAGACCCCCGGTCCGGGCATCGCACCGACGACGTAGTCGACGATGCCCGGGCCTTCGAGCAGGTCCTCCAGAGGATACAGCTCCACGGCCTGCTGGATGGGCGTGCCCGCCGCCACGGTGGGCCCGTGCATGCCCCGCCGGGCCACGCGCATCCCGGTTCCGTTGGCGACGATCGCGTTCTCGAACGAGATCTTGGTGCCGTCGGCGAACGAGGTGACCATGTGCGGGTTCTGGCCCCACTGCTTCGCGAACCCGGCCTGCGTGGTGGGGTTGCGGTAGGGGTCGTGCAGGCCCTTGATGTTGCCGCACAGGACGGGCCGCACGCCGATGCCCTTGACGAAGCGGTAGAGATTCATCATCACGCCGGGCTGGTCGCCGTCGGCACTGGTCAGGATGACGCCCTCGCGGTCGGCATAAGTCTTGAGGATGGGGCCGACGGTGCCATCCACCTCGGCGTTCATCAGCACCACGTGCTTCCGATGCGCCACCGCCTCGAGCGTCACGCGCGCCGCCAGCTCGATGGTTCCGGTGACCTCGACGATGCAGTCGATGCCGCCGGCCCGGCACAGCAGGAGCGGATCATCCGTGATCGCCGCTTCTCCGGACTCGATCGCGCGTTCAAGCTGACCGACGCTGTCGACGGTGCGGGTGGATTCGATGCCCGCCTCACGATAGGCCCGTGCCGCAGTCTCGAGTGTGCGGTTGGCGATGGCCACCACGCGCATGCCCGGCACGGACAGCGCGATCTGGAGCACGACGCCGCGCGCCATGAAGCCAGCGCCCACCAGCCCGACGCGGATCGGGCGCCCTTCGCGCGCGCGTTGTTCGAGTGCCTTGTCGATCAGGATCACCGCGGCTCCTTCTGGTAATCCGGCCAGTTCCGGTCCTTGTCGGACATGTCCAGCACGGGAATGGGCCACTCGATGCCGAAGGCCGGATCGTCGAAGCGCACCCCGCGTTCGGACGCGGGCGTGTAGAACGCCGATACCTGGTAAGTCACCGCGGCGTCGTCGGTCAGCGCGACGAAGCCGTGGGCAAAGCCCTTGGGCACCAGCAGCATTCGGCCGTTGTCCTCGCTCAGCTCGACGCCGTACCAGCGGCAGTAGGTGGGCGACTCGGGGCGCAGGTCGACGATGGCGTCCCAGATGGCGCCGCGCGCGCAGCGCACGAGCTTGTCCTCGGCATTCGGGGCTGCCTGGTAGTGCATGCCGCGCAGCGTCCCGGCGCGGCGCGTGAGCGAAAGGTTGGTCTGCACCATGCGTTCGGGCAGGCCGCGCTCGGCGAATTCCTTTTCGCAGTAGATGCGTGCGAACCAGCCGCGCGCATCCTGCCGGCGCTCGGGCTCGACGAGGGTGGCGCCTTCGAGCGGCGTCGACGTGAAGATCATCGGGCGGTCCTCCTCACCACAGTTTCCAGGGCGCGCGTCCCGCGCTCCACAGTGATTCGAGCTGCTGCTTGTCGCGCAGCGTATCCATGGGCTGCCAGAAGCCCTCGTGCCGGAAGGCGGCGAGCTGGCCGCTGGCGGCCAGCCTTTCCATGGGCTCGCGCTCCCAGACGGTGTCCTGGCCATCGATGAGGTCAAGGCAGCTTTTCTCCAGCACGAAGAACCCGCCATTGATCCAGGCGCCATCGCCGCCGGGCTTTTCCTTGAAGCTGCCCACGCGCTGGGCGCCGGCGGGCAAGGTGAATGCGCCGAACCGTCCAGGCGGCTGAACCGCGGTCACCGTGGCCTGCACGCCCTGGGCCTGGTGGAAGGCGACGAGGCGGGTGATGTCCACGTTGCCGACGCCGTCCCCATAGGTGCAGCAGAAGGGTCCGTCGTTCAGGTACGGCGCCGCCTGCTTGAGCCGGCCGCCCGTCATCGTCTCCAGCCCCGTGTCCACCAGCGTGACGCGCCAGGGCTCGTTCGCGCTGCGCAGCAGGGTGGTCGTGTTCTCGCGAAAGTCGAAGCGCACGTCCGCGCCGTCAAGCGCGTAGTCCCGAAAGAACTGCTTGATCATGTGGCCCTTGTAGCCGCAGCAGATCACGAAGTCGTTCAGGCCGTGGGCCAGGTAGATCTTCATGATGTGCCAAAGGATCGGCCGCCCGCCGATCTCGACCATCGGCTTCGGCCGGATCGCGCTTTCTTCGCTGATGCGGGTTCCGTACCCGCCTGCGAGGATGACAACCTGCATGCGGTTTCTCCCTTCCATGATTCGTGACAGCAGGTCACAATCATGGGTCAGCCGTAAGGGACCGGACTGTCGGCAGAATCCGACGGCAAGCGTCGGATGGCGGAGCTTGTGGCTCAGCCTCAGTCGTGCCGGACGGCGGGCGTGACTTCCCAGTGCTGAAGCACCCGCTCGTGCGCGTCCACGCTCTCGAGCCGCACCCGGAAGCCCCAGAGCCGGGCCACGTGCTTGATCACCTCTTCCGCACTGTTGTCCAGCGGGCGGTCGTTCTGCCTGCTGTGCCGCAGGACCAGCGAGCGGTCGCCGCGCAGGTTGACGTTCCAGACCTGGATGCTGGGCTCGCGCCAATTCAGGTCGTACTGGCGCGAGAGGGACTCGCGCACGCGCCGGTAACCGGACTCGTCGTGGATGGCCGAAACCTCCAGCTCCTTGCGGGAGGCGTCGTCCACGATGGAGAACAACCGCATCTCGCGAATCAGCCGCGGCGACAGGAACTGGCCGATGAAGCTCTCGTCCTTGAAGTGGCGCATGGCATGGTCGAGCGTGACCAGCCAGTCGCTGCCGGCGATATCGGGAAACCACTCCCGGTCCTCGTCGGTGGGCTCCTGGCAGATGCGCTTGAGGTCGCAGAACATCGCGAACCCCAGCGCGTAGGGGTTGATCCCCGAGTAGCGCCGGTCGGTCACGGGTGGCTGGAACACGACGTTCGTGTGCGATGCGAGGCATTCCATCATGAAGCCATCGGACAGCCGGCCCTCGTCGTAGAGCGTGTTGAGCAGGGTGTAGTGCCAGAACGTGGCCCAGCCCTCGTTCATGACCTGCGTCTGCCGCTGCGGATAGAAGTACTGGGCGACCTTGCGCACGATGCGCACCACCTCGCGCTGCCAGGGCTCGAGCAGGGGCGCGTTCTTCTCGATGAAGTACAGCAGGTTCTCCTGCGGCTCCTCGGGAAAGCGCTTGTGCTCCTTGCGCGCCTGCTTGCCCGGCGTGCGCGGCAACGTCCGCCACAGATCGTTGACCTGCTGCTGAAGGTAGGCCTCGCGCTCCTTGCGGCGCTGCTCTTCCTCGACCATCGAGATCTTCTGCGGCCGCCGGTAGCGGTCGACACCGTAGTTCATGAGCGCGTGGCAGGCGTCCACGACCTCCTCGACCGCGTCAATGCCATGGCGCTCCTCGCACTCGGCGATGTAGTCCTTGGCGTAGACCAGGTAGTCGATGATCGAACTCGCATCCGTCCACATGCGGAACAGGTAGTTGCCCTTGAAGAACGAGTTGTGCCCGAAGCAGGCATGCGCCATCACCAGCGCCTGCATCGGCAGGGTGTTCTCCTCCATGAGGTAGGCGATGCACGGGTCGGAGTTGATGACGATCTCGTAGGCCAGGCCCATGTGCCCACGGCGGTAGTTCTTTTCGCTGGAGATGAACTGCTTGCCGAAGGACCAGTGCCGGTAGTTCACCGGCATGCCCACCGAGGCATAGGCGTCGAGCATCTGCTCGGCTGAAATCAGCTCGAGCTGCACCGGGTAGGTGTCCAGGCGGAACCGCTCGGCGGTGCGGCGGATGGCGTCGAAGTAGGTCTCGATGAGCTCGAAGGTCCAGTCCGACGACGCCGGCAGGCGCCGGGAGGCGCGGTCATCGCCAGCAGGCGGAGCCTGCAGGAGCGCTTGCATCAGGTGACTCCCTGGGGATGTTTCTTGAAGAGGTCGCGGAACACGGGGAAGATCTGTGCCGGTGTGACGATCTTCTGCATGGCGAAGTGGGCGTGCGCATCGCGAACCTGGGTGTATTCCTCCCAGAGGTTCTGGTCCTCGTCCGCCACCTGCACATAGGCAAAGTAGCGCACCAGCGGCAGCAGCTTGTTCTCGAGCAGGGCACGGCACTTGGACGAATCCTGCTGCCAGTTGTCACCGTCGGAGGCCTGCGCGCCGTAGATGTTCCACTCGCTGCCCATGTAGCGCTCGCGCACGATCTCGTGCATGAGCGTGAGCGCGCTGGACACCACCGTGCCGCCGCTTTCCGTGGCATGGAAGAACTCTTCCTCCTCCACTTCGGCCGCCTGCGTGTGGTGGCGGATGAACACCACGTCGGTCTGCTTGTAGTGCCGCGACAGGAACAGGTACAGCAGGATGAAGAAGCGCTTGGCGAGATCCTTGCGGGCCTCGTCCATCGAGCCCGACACGTCCATCAGGCAGAACATCGCGGCCTTGCTGGTGGGCATCGGCTCGCGCACCCGGTTGCGGTAGCGCAGGTC
>DAIMZU010000019.1:0-14232 GCA_036733845.1 Ramlibacter sp. | reverse complement strand
TGCTCAAGACCCCCAACCTGGGTCGCAAGTCGCTCAACGAAATCAAGGAAGTGCTTGCCTCGCGCGGCCTGACCCTGGGCATGAAGCTGGAAAGCTGGCCGCCCGCCGGTCTCGACAAGCGATAATCGCACTCCCCCTGGTGGACTGGCAGTACCTGATACGGCTGCCTTTGATCATAAAGAAAGGAACACACCATGCGTCACGGCCACGGCCTTCGTAAACTCAATCGCACCAGCGAACACCGCCAGGCGATGCTGCGCAACATGATGAACTCGCTGCTCGAGCACGAGGTCATCAAGACCACGGTCCCCAAGGCCAAGGAACTGCGCCGCGTCGTCGAGCCCATGATCACCCTGGGCAAGCAGCCGACCGTCGCGAACAAGCGCCTGGCCTTCGACCGCCTGCGCAACCGCGACATGGTCACCAAGCTGTTCGCCGAACTCGGTCCGCGCTTCCAGACGCGCCCCGGCGGCTACACCCGCATCCTCAAGATGGGCTTCCGCGTGGGCGACAACGCCCCCATGGCCCTGGTCGAGCTGGTGGACCGCCCCGCACCCACCGAAGCCGCCGAAGATTCTTCGGCCGCTGAATAAAATCGTACTGAAAGTACGCTACAATCTACAGTTCTGACGCGCGGTGGAGCAGCCTGGTAGCTCGTTGGGCTCATAACCCAAAGGTCGCAAGTTCAAATCTTGCCCGCGCAACCAAACTTTGAAAGCCGACGGTTTTTCCGTCGGCTTTTTTCTTGGGCGCCAGCAGGGACGTCACTCCTGGTTGGGGTGGCCGTACCCGGAGGACCAGGGTCCCGGCGCAGGCATTACGGACATCAAGCTGCTGCTCATTGGCCGTAGCGCGCGAACTGGTTACGCCGACCGGCGGGCGGTACACAGCGACGCCGCAGCCGCTCTCAATGCTCGCGCCTTGCGCCTCACGTCTCTTGCTTCACGCCAACGCAGCGCCCCGCATCACCTGGGGCAGCAGCTCCACCCCGGCGCGCAACTCGCCGCGCTCGATCCGGCGAATGGCATCGTTCACCCGCCGATGCAACGTGACGTCCACGCCGACTTCCTCGCCACGCCGGGCGACCAGGCCATTGATGTCGTCGGTTTCGGTGCGCCGGCCCTTGCGCAGGTCCTGGCCCATCGAAGGCCGCTGCGCGTCACTGCGTGACAGCGCGACCTCCATGATCATCCTCGTGATGCCGGACATCGCCTCGGGGTGTTCTTCGGCCCGCTCCAGCAACCCGAGGTCCAGCCCACCCACGGGTTCGAGTGCCAGCCCCAGCGCCTTGCCGACGCGAACGCAGGAACTCCCCAGGCGGATGGACAGCAAGAGCGCGTCGGGATGCATGTCCCGCTCGCGGCCGGACAGCCCGGTGAGCGCGCAGGTGCCGTTGCGCATCGCATTGATGGTCAGCTTGGACCAGCGCTCGCCCCAGAGATTGGTCGTCACCTTGCAGGTGTCCCCCGACTCGAGCAGGCTGGCGACGAGGCGGGCGCGCGGCGTCACCTGGCCATGGGCCTCGCCGACCCGCATGCCCGGCTTCTTCTCGTCGCCCAGCGGCGAGTTGCGCACGATCCGGCCCGGCTCGACCAGTTCGGCAGCCAGCGCACTGACCGAGCAGCCGAGCGTGCGGTGCCATCCCGCGATCGCTGCAATGGTCGGTTCCATGATGCTGTTCTGGAGGGAAACCAGGCACGCGCCCGGTGCCAGGTAAGGCAGCACGAGCTGCGTCGCCCAGGCGGTGTCGTAGCTCTTGACGGCGATGAAGGCCAGGTCGAAAGCGGGCTCGCGCACGAGTTGCGGAACATCGCATACGTGCAGCGCCCGCACCGTCGTGGCGACCGAGCCGGCGCCGTCCATGCCGGTCACGACCAGGCCGCGCGAGCGCATCGCCTCCACGTGCTGCGGCCAGGCGTCGATGAGCGTGGTGTCGACGCCGGCGCGGGTCATGTGGGCGCCGACGTAACCGCCGACGGCGCCTGCGCCGATGATGCATACCCGGGTCATGGCCACGCTTCCTTTCGATCGCTCCGTCAGGGGATTGCAACTGGGCAGCCATGCTGCCGTACCCGTCGCTTTTCAACGCCTTCAAGGGTCCGGAAAGTTCACCGGATGAAACTTCTAGGTCCGTGTGCCTTGGGGGATGGGGCGGAACCGCACTAAGTTGTCAGGCGCCCCTTGCGCCGCACATGGCTGGGGAATACGTCAACAGGAAGGAAACCCGATGGAGCCCAATGCCACCCGGCCGCATGATGTGAGCGTGCAGGAAGTGGAGTACCTGCGGCATGCCGGCGAGGGGCTGTTGGCTCGCATGTACCTGCCGCAGGGTCCCGGCCCATTTCCCCTGGTGTGCCAGGTGCACGGCGGCGCCTGGTGCCGCGGCAGCCGGCTCGACGAGGATCGGCTCAATAGGGAACTGGCGCGCCTCGGCGTCGTCGTGGCCGCGGTGGATTTCCGCATGCCGCCACAGGCGGCTTATCCCGCGTCGCTGGCGGATCTTCACGCTGCCATGCGCTGGCTGAAGCTGCATGCGCGGCAGTGGAATGCCCATCCTTCAGGCGTTGGCCTGATGGGCGTGTCGAGCGGCGCGCACCAGGCCATGCTGCTGGCGATGCGGCCCACCGATCCACGTTACGCCGCCCTTCCCGTCGATGGCGCCGCGCACGATGCCCGCGCAGCCTTCGTGGTCCTGTGCTGGCCCGTCATCGACCCGCTGGGCCGCTACCGGTATGCGCTCGACCTGCAGCGCTCGGGCCAGCCGTATCCGGAGGCGATCGACCGCGTCATTCCCGACCATCTGCGGTACTGGAAGGACGAGGCCTCCATGGACGAGGGCAGCCCCCTGCGGATCCTCGCGCGCGGGGAGCCGGTGGATACACCGCCGGTGTTCTATCTGCAGGGGGACCAGGACCTCGTCCACCCCCGCGCTCACCTCGACAGCTTCGTTCTTGCATACCGCGCAGCCGGGGGGCCGCTCACGCTGCAACTGATCGAGGGCGAGGCCGAAGGATTCATCCACAAGAAGCCGGACGCTCCCGCCTCGCTGGCAGCCATTGAAGACATCGCGCACTTCGTGCAGGCGCAGGTCAGGGGTGTCGGGCTGCCTTCGCCGCTCATGAAGGGATAACCCGAGCATCGAAACCGGGCAATCTTTATACAATGCATTCTTGGCCACAGCCGGCAGCGCCGGCGGCGATGGCCTGACGGGCGCCATCGCGTGCCCCCCAAAAGGCAACGAGGCCGCTGAATGTCACAGGTATACGAAGACTGGGTCGGGCGCGAGGAAACGCTGACGGAGCGCATGGCGGCCTCGGCTGCGGCGGCGATGGCCGCCACGCTGGACCTGCCCACTTCACCCGGTCCGGGCGAGCCGCTCCCACCTGGCTGGCACTGGATGTTCTTCAATCCGGTGGTGCGGCGAAGCGGGCTGGGCGACGACGGTCATCCGCGCCGCGGAGGGTTCCTGCCGCCGATCGATCTGCCCCGTCGCATGTGGGCCGGCAGCCGTGTCCGGTACCTCGCCGCAGTGCCCGTCGATGCCCTTGCCGACCGGCGCAGCCGCATCACCCGGGTCCAGAACAAGGTCGGCAAGCGCGGCCCCTTGTGGTTCGTGACCGTGGAGCACACCACCCAGGTGGATGGGCGCGTGTGCGTGGTCGAGGAGCAGGACATTGTCTATCGGGATGCGGCCTCCGCGACGCCGACCCTCGCTCCCGAGGTCCATGACGACAAGGCGGCCTGGAGCCGGGAAGTGATCGCCGACACGACCCAGCTGTTCCGCTACTCCGCGCTGACATTCAACGGCCACCGCATCCACTACGACCAGGCTTACGCCCGTGAGGAGGAAGGATATCCCGACCTGGTCGTGCACGGCCCACTGACGGCCACGCTGCTGCAGCAGCTCGCTGTCGAAAACGCTGGAGGTCGCCGGCTGGCGCGGTTCGAGTTTCGTGGCGTGAACCCGCTCTTCGCAGGTCGCGCCTTTCGCATCGAGGGGCGGCCCGACGCCGAAGGCACCGCTGCCCTGTGGGCCCGAGGACCCGCCGGTGAACTGGCGATGTCCGCCATCGCCGTTTTCGAATGAAGGGGGAGTGACATTGCCAGCACAACCAAGCGGTGCGAACAGCCTGGAGGGGCAAGTCGCACTGATTACCGGCGCAGCAGGCGGAATGGGCCGCGCGATCGCGCGGACGTTCCAGGCAGCGGGCGCGCGCGTCATCGCGACCGACCTCGGCCAGCACGAGGACATCGGCCCCGGCATCCAGTACCGGCAATATGACGTGACCTCTCCCGAGCAGACGAGCCGCGTCGTCGACGCGGTGCTCGCCGAACTCGGCCAGGTGGATATCCTGGTCCTTTGCGCGGGAACGATCGCCCGAACACCCCTGGCCGAGAGCACCGATGACGAGTGGGACGCCATCCTCACTGTGAACCTGCGCGGCGTGGTGAACCCCGCCCGCAAGCTGTTTCCCGTCATGTGCAAGCGGGGCTTCGGCAAGATCCTTGCTGCGGGGTCGATTGCCGCCAAGAACGGCGGCGTGGCGTCCGGGCCGGCCTATGTGTCGGCCAAGGCCGCCGTGCACGGCCTCATGCGATGGATCGCCAAAGCCGGCGCGCCGCATGGCGTCTACGCCAACACACTGGCCCCGGGCCCGGTCGAGACCGCGATGTGGGCCAGTGTCACAGGGCAGGCCGCGCCGTCAGCCCACGCGACGGTGCCGCTGGGCCGCTACGGGACCGCCGAAGACATTGCGCAGGCGGCCTTGTTCCTGTGCTCGCCTGCGTCGAACTGGATCACGGGCACGTCGCTGGACATCAGCGGCGGCATGTGGATGGATTGAGCACACAAGGAGCATGCGCATGCCCAGCGACCTCGTGATCGGATTCGTCGGCTGCGGAAACATCGGCGGTCCGATGTCCCGCAACATGGCGCTCAAGCACCCCGGTGAATTGGTTGCCTACGACCGCAATCCCGCTGCCTTCGATGCGCTCGAGGGTACCGGGGCCCGCAGGGCCGCCACGCTGGACGAGGTGGCGGGCAGGGCTGACGTCGTGTTCCTCTCCCTGCCCGGAGCGCCGCAGGTCGAAGCCGTCTGCCTCGGTCCGGAGGGACTCACCGCGGGAGCGCGCAAGCCATCGGTGATCGTCGACCTGAGCACGACGACGGTGGCCAGCGCCCGCAGCGTCGGCGTGCGCCTGCGCGACATCGGCGTGGACTTCGCCGACGCGCCTGTCGCACGCACCGTCGACGCGGCCCGGCGCGGCGAGCTGAGCATCATGGTCGGCGCCGAGGAGCCCCTCTTTACGCGCATCGAGCCTTTGCTGCGCTACATCGGCACCGACGTGACACGCTGCGGCGGCACCGGCTGCGGCCAGGTGGTCAAGTTGATCAACAATGCGCTGGTGTTCGAGAACACGGTCGCGCTTGCGGAAATGATGGTGCTGGGCCAGCGTGCCGGTGTCGATCCCGCACTGCTGCTCGATGCCGTCTCGAAGGGCTCCGGCGACAGCTTCGTGCTGCGAAATCACGGCCGCAAGGCGATGCTCCCGCGCGAGTTTCCGGTGGGGGGCTTCCCGCCGGAATACGCGGTCAAGGACATCTCCTATGTGCTGGAACTCGCCCGGGAAACCGGCGTGTCCGCGCAGGTGCCCGCGCTCGCCAGCCGCTACTACCAGGCGGCGATCGCCGGCGGGCTCGGGGGGCGCTACTTCCCCGTGGTGGTCGAGGTGGTGGACCGCGACCTCCCGCTGCCACCCGAGGCGGGGCCGGGCTGACCACCACCCGGTGCCACCAAGCCTGGGCCTCAGGCGGACCCGGGCTTGCTCCGGCTCAGGTGCGGCCAGAGCTTCGCCACCACCGGGCGGTGCGCCGCATACGCGTAGCAGCTGTCCACCTTGGCCCGGTGTTCGTCCTCGTGCCCGGGTTGCCGCATCCGCTGGACGCGCTCGACGGCCGTGCCTTGCAGGGCGGTGGTGGCCATCGGGCCGAGAAGCTCGCGCAGGTGTGTGCAGGTGTCGTCCTGCGGGAGCAGCTTGCGGATGGCGCTGTTCCACCCCGCTCCGATCTTCAGGCCCTTGAGCGGGGCGAGGGTCGATGCCGCACCCTGGCAGACCTCGAAGGGGGTGGTGCGCATGAAGGCCACGGCATCGATCACCTGCAGCGATCCGTCGACGACCAGGCGCAGCGTCATGTCGTGGACGGGATCGCCGGCGGGGATCGGCCCCCGTCCGAGCGGGCGCTGGAAGTCGTGGGTCTTGGTGTCGACCAGGGTGCCCTCGACCTCGTAGAGGCCATCGTCACGCCGGAAGAAGCGCAGGTCGATCTGGCGGCGATGGATTTCGTGCCGTTGGGGGATGTCGCTCATGGCCGTATTCTGGACCGGTTGTCACCCGGCCGGGCGAACCGGCGCCCATGCGAACGCCCGGTCCTGCGGCGTGTGCGCCCCGCCCGTGGCCAGTAGCTGTTCGCATTCGGCTGCGCTGACGCCGGCGGCCTCCAGGACCTCGCACGTATGCTGCCCCAGTTCGGCAGGCGGCAGGTCGCCCGCGGGACCGCCTGGCTCGGCGGCGACCGGGAAGGCCGGAACCTCGAAATCGAGCGTGCGGAAATGCACCGGCTGCAGTTTGCCAGGGTGCCGCGCCTGGGGCGTCTCGAGCACGCGCTCGAGCGGCAGCACCTCGGTGAAGCCGAGGCCGGCCTCGCGAAGACGTGCTGCCGCGTCATCGAAGCTGAAGGCGCCGATGGCCTGCTTCACCATGTGCTCCACCTGCAGCCGCACCTTCTTGCGCTGCTTGAGCGAGGCCAGCGCTGGATCGGCCGCAAGTCCCATGGCAAGGCAGAACTTCTGCCAATGGCCGTCGGTGAGGATGAGGAGGTACACCCATCGGCCGTCCGACGTGGCGTACGCGCCGTAGCCGGGCATGCTGAACTCTCCGTGGGGCTCCCGTTCCGGCCGGCCGAGCAACTGCGTCTTCAGCTGCACGCCGACCAGGTCCCGGGCCGCCACGTGCAGCCCGGTTTCGTAGAGGCCTACCTCGACCGCTCCGGCGGGCTTGCCCTGCGCCCGCTGGAGCAAGGCGGCGAGAAGGCCGATGACGGCATAAGCCCCGGCGAACTGGTCGTGGTACGACGGGCCGAGGCGGCTGGGACGGCCGTCCACGCGGTTCGCGTCCATCACCCCCGTGGCAGCTTCTGCAACCGGGTTGGACGCGAGGTCGTCCTCCTGCGGGCCAGGCCCGTACCCGCGGATCTGGCAATACAGCAGGCGCGGGTTGGCGGCCTCGCAATCCGGCCGGGTCAAGCCGAGCTTGCGTGCCGCGCGGGGCGCCAGGTTGTGGACCAGCGCATCCGAATGGGCCAGCAGTTTGTGCATGGCCTGCCGCCCGGCGGGCTGCGCGAGGTCCAGGCACACGCTCTTCTTGCCGTGACTGTACGCAATGAATGTGCCGCTCGGGCCGCCCCGCACCAGGCTGCGCGTCGGGTCGCCGGCAGGGGGCTCCACCTTGATGACCTCGGCGCCCAGCTGGGAAAGGAGGTGGGTCGCGAACGGAGCGGCGAGCATCGAGCCCAGTTCGATGACCCGCAGGCCTGCAAGGGGTGAGTTGGACATGGTCATTCCTTACTGATAATGCATTGTACATCTTTGAGGGTCAGCATCGCGGCCTGGGCGAACAGCAGAGGCGCGCGGGCCACGGAATCGCCAGCTTGACAAGCAAACAAATAAAATGCATTCTTTAAATCGGGTCATCTACTGTTTGCAAACCGGAGTTCCCCTTGAGCACTGTCACGTCCGCCCCTGCCGACGCTTCCGTCGGCAACGCCCCCGCCGAGGGTCGCATCACCGACCAGGCCGTCGCCGACGCCCGCGCGATGATCGGCCTGCAGCTTCGCCCCGAGGGGCCCTACCTGCAGGACGCCAGTCCCGACACGCTGCGCAACTGGTGCAACGGCATCGGCGACCTGAACCCGCTGTACCGCGAGATCGGCTACGGCGCTGGCACCCGCTACGGCACCATGCTGGCGCACCCGATGTTCCCAATGGCGTTCGGCTGGCTGGGGCGGACCCGCTGGGGGCTTCCGGGCGTGCACGGCTTCTATGCCGGGAACGACTGGGAACTCTTCCGGCATGTCCGTCCGGGCGACCGCGTCTCGGCCATCGAACGCGTCGTCGGAGTGGAGGAGAAGGAGAGCAAGTTTTCCGGACGACTCGTGCTGCAGTACGTCGAGGCCTGCTACTACAACCAGCGCGGCGAGTTGCTGGCCCGCGCCCTCGGGACGTGTACGCGCCACGAGCGCAAGGCTGCGCGAGATACGGGCAAGTACAAGGAGATCGTGCAGCACGAGTACACCAACGAAGAGCGCGACCGGATCGACCAGATGGTGCTCGACGAGCCCAGGAATATCCGCGGTGCGAACCTGCGGTACTGGGAGGATGTCAACGAGGGCGAGGAACTGCCGACCATCGCTCGCGGGCCGCTGTCGCTGATGGACACGATGGGATTCCTGGTGGGCTGCGGACGCGGGCACACGCACGGCGTGGTGCTGCAGGCCGCGGTGAAGCACCCCGGCCACTACTTCCGCAACCCGGAGGCCGGCGGTGGCGTCGAGTACACCGGCATCGGTCATCACCGCGAGTCCGTGGCCAAGGAGGTCGGCGTTCCGGGGACGTACGACTACGGTCCGCAGCGCTCGGCCTGGATGTGCTCGCTCATCACCAACTGGATGGGCGACGCCGCATTCCTCAAGCGTGTGCGCACCGAGATGCGCCGCTTCAACATCGTCGGCGACACGACCTTCTGCAAGGGGCGCGTCACGCGCAAGTACGTCAAGGACAAGATGGCCTTGGTCGACATCGAGATCGCCGCCGAGAACCAGCGCGGCGAGGTGACGACCCCTGGCCTGGCCACAGTGGCCCTGCCGTCGCGCGATGTCCGCCTGCCCGCGTTCATCGACGGGTCGACCTGCGACCTCGAGCTTCCGGTGGTTCGCTGACCATGGACCCGGAGCACGTGCAGCAGGCTGCTTCGCTCCCGCTGGCAGGATGCCGGGTGGTCGAACACTCCCGCACGGTGGCGGCGGCCTACGCGGGCCGGCTGCTGGCGGCCATGGGCGCCCAGGTCGTGATGATCGAGCCGCCGGACGGCAGTCCCCTGCGACGCGAGGCGCCGATGCTGGACGACGGCGACGGAAGTGCCCTGTTTGCGTATCTCTGCGCCGGCAAGCGCAGCCAGGTCGCCGACCTGGATTCGGCCGCCGGCCGTGACTTGCTCGGACGTGAACTGGACCGAGCCGATATCCTGCTGGACGACACGCCAGTCGCCACCCGGGCGGCTCACGGACTGGCCCCGGAGGACCTTGCCGCACGGTTTCCCGCTCTGGTCCATGTCAGCGTGCTGCCCTTTGGAGCCCACGGGCCGAAATGCGACTGGAGCGGCGAGGAGGTGAACCTGATCCATGCGGGTGGCGAGGGGTTCCTGCTGCCCAACGGCCTGTCCAACGAGCTGTTCCCGGAACGGCCGCCCCTGAAGATCTATGGCCATTTCGCCGGTTACCAGGGCGGGTGCGCCGCCGCGATGGCGGCTTTGGCCTCGTGGTGGGCCGCACCGGAGGGGGGCGGGCAATATGTCGACGTTTCGGTCCAGGACGCCGTGCTCGCAGTGGGCGCCTTCGCGTTGCAGCGCCTGGGAGACGGCTCGCTCGAGCACCGCGCCAGCCGCAGGTTCCGCTACGGCGGCGTGTTCCAGACGCGCGACGGCTTCGTGGAACTGCTCACCCTCGAGGATCGGCAGTGGAGCGGTCTCGTCGAGCTGCTCGGGTCGCCGCCCTGGGCACTCGATCCGGCCTGGCAAGACCCGCTGGAGCGCAGCCGCCGTGGCGATGAGATCAATGCACGCGTGCGTGCCTGGATGCGCGAGCAGGATGCCGACGAGGTCGTCCGGCGCGCGCAGGAACTGGGCGTGCCCGTGGGCCGCTACCGCAGCCCCGACGCCGTGGTCAACGGCGCGCACGAGCAGGCGCGCGGCCTGTTCAGTCCTGTGACCTTGCCGAGCGGAAGGCAGGCGCGGTTGCTCGCTGGACCCTTCCAGTTCCACACGTCTCCCCTGGCCCCCGCGGGGAGCGTCCCCGCGCTCGGTTCGACGGAGGTGCCTGCATGAAACCCGGCCACGCGCCGCTGGCGGGCGTGCGGATCGCCGACTTCACCATCCATGCGGCGGGCCCGTTCTGTACGCACCTGCTGTCGCAGCTTGGCGCCGAATGCATCAAGATCGAGAGCAGGACGCGACCCGACGCGTTCCGGAAGCCGCACGCGGTGTACGGCCGCATGACCGCGGCGACCTTCGATCAGGTCAGTGCCAACAAGCTCTCCGTCCGCCTCAACCTCAAGTCGCCTGAAGGCGTGGCCCTCGCCAAGCGTCTCGTTGCCATTTCCGACATCGCCGCCGAGAGCTTCCGCCCCGGCGTGATAGCGAGGCTCGGCCTCGGGTTCGATGCGCTTCGGCAGGTACGCGCCGACATCGTCATGCTGTCGCTGTCCTCGTCGGGCCAGACCGGCCCGGACTCGCACTTCGCGGGGTATGCGCCGCTGTTCGGTGCCTGGGGTGGGCTGGGTTGGATGAGCGGCTACCCGGATGGACCCCCGGTGGAAATGCGCCACGTCATGGACCATTCGGCCGGGCTGCATGCGGTCGTGGCCACGCTGGGCGCACTGCACCAGCGCCGCCGTACCGGGCAGGCCCAGCACGTGGACCTGGCGGCCCGCGAGGTGGCCAGCGCCATGCTGGGGGAGGCGCTGCTGCAGGCGAGCCTGGGACAGCGGCCGGCGCGCACCGGAAACGGCGACCCGCACATGGCGCCGCATGGCGTGTATGCCACCGGCAGCCCAGACCGCTGGCTCACCCTGGCCATCCGGGATGATGCGCAGTGGCGCGCGTTTGCACGCGTCCTCGGGCGCGACCCCGGTGCCGATGCGCGGTTTGCGCACGCCGAGGGCCGTCGGCAGCACGCGACGGACGTGGATGCTGTCGTCGCCGGGTGGCTCGCCGATGTGGATGCCGATGCCCTGGCGCCCCGGCTTCAGGAGGCCGGCGTGAGCGCACATGTCTCGTGGACGATGGCGGACATCGCGGCGGACCCGCACCTGCGGGAGCGCGGCGCGGTGACGCAGGTCAGCGCACCCGGCATCCCCGAGCGGGCCGCGGTGGGCTCCCTGGCCCGCTTCTCCCGCACGGGCGAGGTCGGGATCCGGCGCCTGACCCCCGAACTCGGGCAGGACGAGGACCATGTCTTCAGTGAACTGCTCGGGCTCACGCGCGCCCAGCGGGACGACCTCGAGTCACGCGGCGTGATCGCCTGAGCACGCCACAATGTCCCTGACGTGCAAGGTCCCACAGGAGTCCCCATGAGCTCATCGATCTACCTCGTGCTCGACATGATGAACGACCTCGTCCACGCGGACGGGCCCAACGGCAAGGCGGCCTACGGCGAGCAGGTGCGAGGCCGCAAGGTCATCGAGAAGACTCGCCACGCGATCGACAAGGCGCGCGCCGCCGGACTGAAGGTCGGCTTCGTGCGTGTCGGCTTCTCGCCCGATTACCGCGAGTGCCCGCCGGACTCGCCGATCTTTTCGGGTGCGCGCAAGAACAACATCTTCAAGCTCGGCGAATGGGGCACGCAGGTGCACCCCGGCCTCGGGCCGCAGCCGCAGGATTTCGACATCGTCAAGCACCGCGTGAGTCCGTTCTACAGCACCACGCTCGAGGCCATCCTGCGTGCACAGGGGATCCGCCGCATCTACTGCTCCGGGATTTCCACCAACGCGGTCGTCCAGGCCACGGTGCGAGAAGGGCACGACCGGGACTACGAGATGGTGGTCCTGGAGGACTGCTGCTGCGCCCTCTCGGCCGAGGAGCACGAGATGGCGATGAAGACCCTGCAGCGCTTCTGCAAGACCACCACTTCGCACGATGTCGAGTTCACCTGAGCCTGCACCGGCGCCGCGCCTGGCGCGTTCCCTGCTGTTCGTCCCCGGCGACCGGCCCGAGCGTTTCGCCAAGGCGTTTTCCAGTGGTGCGCACCAGGTCATCCTCGACCTGGAGGACGCGGTGGCGCCCGCCGCGAAGGATGCCGCACGCAAGGCCATCGCCGCCTGGCTCGGTGACGGCGGACGCGCGGTCGTGCGCATCAATGCCATCGATTCACCCGGGCACGCGCAGGATCTCGCGCTGGTGCGGGATCATCCGGCCGCCACCGTGATGCTGCCCAAAGCCGACCCCGAGTCGGCAGCCGCGACGGCGGCCGCACTCGCGGGACGGCCGCTGATCGCCCTCGTCGAGACCGCCGCCGCGATGGTGTCCATCGAAGCCCTGGCTGGCGTGCGCGGTGTCGTGCGGCTGGCGTTCGGCAGCATCGACTTCACCGCCGACAGTGGGATCGAGGACCAGGGCGAGAACCTCACGGGGGTGCGTACGATGCTGGTGCTGGCCAGTCGCGCGGCCGGCCTGCAGCCACCCATCGATGGGGTGAGCGTGGAGCTGTCCGACGCCGTGGTCATGCAGGAGCACGCGCGCCGGGCGCGCAGCCTGGGGTTCGGCGGCAAGCTGTGCATCCACCCGAGGCAGGTCGAGGCGGTACATGCGGCGTTCCGTCCGTTGCCGCAGGAGCTCGAGTGGGCGCGCCGCGTCGTGGCCGCGTTCGCAGCGAGCGACGGTGCCGCGGTGGCCCTGGACGGGCGCATGATCGACAAGCCAGTGGTCGACCGCGCGCGGCAGGTGCTCGCGGAAAAGGACTGACCGGCGGCCACGGAAGCGGTGCCCCTGATGCAGGGTATGCTTGCAGCCCGGCCGTTGCCGGCAGCACCGCACGTCATGGAATACCGCACAAAAGAGGAACAGGTCGCCGACTTCCTGCGCGAAGGCATCATCTCGGGCCTGTACCCGAGGGGTTCGCGCCTGAAGCAGGCGGAAATCGCCGAACGCCTGAACCTGAGCATCACGCCCGTTCGCGAAGCGCTCAAGCTGCTCGAGGCCGAGGGCTACGTGGCCGGTGATTCCTACCGCGGTGCCCGGGTGGTCCCCTTCGACCCCTCCGCTTCGGCCGAGATCCTGCAGCTGCGGCTGATGCTCGAAGCGCAGCTGGTGCGCGGCGCGGTCGAAAAAGTCACCTCGCGCGACCTGGCCGAGCTGCGCGAGATCGCGGACGAGTTCGAGAAAGCCTTCGCCTCGGGCGACCGTGCCGCCGCACGCGGGGTGAACTACCGCTTGCACCGCCGGCTCTACGACATCGCCTGCCTGCCGCAGACGCTCCACTTCGTGCAGATCCTGTGGGCCCGCTACCCGTTCGACCTGATCAATGCGGTCGAGGGGCGCGGCGCCGAAGCGGCCCGGGAGCACGACGACATCCTCGCCGCCATGGCGCAGGGCGACGCCACGGCCGCCGTGCTCTCGATGCGCCGCCACATCGAATCCGGCTGGACCGTGCTGAAGCCCGACTGAGGGCTGCCACCGGACGCCTCGCCAGGTTGACGACAGTCGTTCCCGGTCAACCCGAGCCTGCAGAGGCTTCCCTTCGACACGGTCAAGGACTTCGCCCCCGTCGTGCTCGCGGGGACGTTGCCACTCGTGCTGGTGGTCCACCCTTCCGTGCCCGCACGCGACGTACAGGAACTGATCGCCCTGGCGAAGCAGCGGCCGCTGAACTTCGCGAACTCCGGCACCGGAACGACCGCGCACCTCGCGGGAGAGCTGTTCAACCGAATGGCGGGCATCCGGATGGCCAGCGTCAACTACAAGGGAGGCGGGCCGGCCGTCAACGACCTGCTCGGCGGGCACGTCCAGGTCTACTTCTCGACCATCCCGTCCGTGCAGCAGCACGTCGAGAAAGGCTCGTTGCGGGCGCTGGCCGTCACCGGCAAGACGCGCAGCCCGGACATGCCCCAGGTGCCCACCGTCGCTGAGGCGGGCCTGCCTGGCTTCGAGGTGACGGCATGGTTCGGCATGTTCGCACCGGCCCGCACGCCACGGCCGGTCATCGAGCGGCTCAACGCGGAACTGGTGAAGATCCTGGAGATGCCCGACGTGCGACAGAAGATGTCCGGCCACGGCGTGCAGCCGGGGGGCGGCACGCCGGAAGCGCTGGGCGACTTCCTCGTGGCCGACATCGAGAAGTGGGCCCGGGTCGTCCGGGAGGCGGGCATCAAGGTGGCGCTCGATGATTTCGGCACGGGCTTTGCC
>DAIMZU010000018.1:0-15086 GCA_036733845.1 Ramlibacter sp. | reverse complement strand
ATCACCAGATCACCCGCCTCCAGCCGCTGACCAAACACGGCCAGCTCCCGCGCCAGCCGCGCCACCGCGTCCAGCGGGTGGCCGTCGGCGTCGGCGCCCACGCCCTGGCCCAGCGTGTGGTGGCTGCCGTCGTGCAGGCGCACCGCAACGGTGCCCGCCGCCATCATGTCGGTCACCGGCAGGCGCGGCCCGACGACGACCTGGCCGGCGGACGAGTTGTCGGCGGTGTTCTGTTCGAGGTTGAAGCGGTAGCCGGTCCAGGTGGAGTGCACGACCTCGAGGCAGGCGTAGGCGCCCTCCACGGCGGCGGCCACGGTGTGGCGGTCGGCGGGCGCGTGCCGCGCGTCGAGGGCGGTTTGGAGGCGCAGCCCGATCTCGGGTTCGACCCGCGGCTGCACCAGGCGCTCGTGCACCGCGTCGCCCGAGTTCAGCAGCATCCGGTCGGTCAGCGGCCCGATGTTGGGCCGGGCTATGCCCATCTGGCGGCGCATCACTTCCGACGTGTAACCCAGCTTCCACCCGACAACGCGCTCGCCGGCGGCCAGGCGCAGGCCGAGCAGCGCGCGCTGGATGGCGTAGGCGGTGGCGAGGTCGGGCGAGCCGACGGTGGCGTCGGCGTCCAGCGTGCGCCCGGCCTGGCGGGCGGCCCAGATCGCTTCGGCAAGTTGGGCCACCGTCTTCATCCCAGCCGCCCTCAGCCGATGGCACCGCCGCCCACGAACAGCACCTGACCGGTGATGTACGAGGCCTCGGGCGCGCCCAGGAAGCCGATGGCCGCGGCGATCTCTTCTGGTGTGCCCAGGCGGTTCATCGGCGTGTCGCGCAGCGACTGGGTGTAGATGGCTTTCATCCAGCCGGTCTCGGCCTCGCTCAGCGGCTGCGGGTTGCGCGGCACGATGCGCTGGCCGTTGTCGATGGCACCGGGTGAGACGCAGTTGACGCGCACGCCGAATTCGGCGAGTTCCATCGCCATGGCCACCGTCATCGCGTGCACGCCGCCCTTGGCCGCGGCGTTGGGCACGCGGTAGATGCCGCGGGTGGCGATGGAGCCGACGTTGACGATGGCGCCATCGCCCTGGCGCTTCATCAGCGCCGCCATTTCGCGGCAGCACCACAGCGTGGGCCAGAGCGAGCGGTTGATCTCGCGCTGCATCTCGTCGGGCGTGTATTCCCAGAACCGCTTGGCCCAGATGGCGCCGCCCACGTTGTGCACCGACACGTCGATGCGGCCGTGGGCCTGCAGGGCCGCCTGCACCACGGCCTGCGCGGCTTCGTGCTGCTCCAGGTCGGCGGCCACCAGCAGGCCCTCGCCGCCTGCAGCGGTGATCTGGTCGCGCACCGCCTCGCAGGGGCCGGCGGCGCGGTCCACCAGCACCACGCGCGCGCCCTCGGCCGCCATGCGCAGCGCGCAGGCCCGGCCGATGCCCTGCGCGGCGCCGGTCACGACGACCACGCGCCCCTGGTAGCGCTGGGCGGCGATTCCGGTCCTGGTCAGCGGCCGAGGTCTTTGGCGCTGACGCCCGCGATGCCCCAGTTCTCCTTGGGCATTTCGTGGATCCAGACGCGGATGGTTTCCTTCTTCGCGTCGATGGCCTCGTGCAGCGCCTGGGTGACCTTCTCGATCACGGCCTTCTTCTGCTCGGGCGTGCGGCCTTCGAGGATGTAGATCTGTGCGAACGGCATGGTGGTGGTCTCTCGGGGTCAGTTGGCTTTGATGTCCAGCTTGCGGATCAGGGAACCCCAGCGGTTGTTCTCGGCCTTGATGAAGGCGCCGAACTCCTGGGGCGTGGTGACGCGCAGGTTGCCGGAGATGTTGTCGAACGCGGCCTGGGCCTCGGCGGTCTTGGCGCCCTTGGCCCAGGCGTCGTGCAGCTTCTGCACGACGGCGGCCGGGGTGGCGGCGGGGGCGACCAGGCCGAACCAGGTCTCCACCGCGAAGCCGGGGTAACCGGACTCGGCCACGGTCGGCACGTCCGGCAGGGCCTTGGCGCGCGTGGGCGAGGTGACGGCCAGCGCCTTGAGCTTGCCGCTGCGGATGTGCTGCAAGGTGGTGGCCAGCGAGCTTTCCATGCTCATGATCACCGTGCCCGAGAGCAGGTCCGGCACGATCTGGCTGGAGCCCTTGTAGGGGATGTTGGTGAGTTCGATGTCGGCCACCGACTGCAGCAGCTCGGCCGCCAGGTGGTTGCTGGTGCCGATGCCGGACGTGGCGTAGCCGAGCTTGCCCGGGTTGGCCTTGGCGTAGGCGACCAAGCCCTTGAGGTCGGCGAACGGTGCGCTCGGGTGCACGACGATCACGCAGGGCGTGGTGCCCACCAGCGAGATCGGGGCGAAGTCCTTTTCCACCTGGAACGGCAGCTTGTCGTAGAGGTAGGGCGCGATGGCCAGGCTGCTGATGGCCGACAGTCCGATGGTGTAGCCGTCCGGCGCGGCCTTGGCCACCGCGTCGGTGCCGATATTGCCGCCGGCGCCGGCCTTGTTCTCGACCACGAAGGACTGGCCCAGCGCGTCGCCCATGGCCTTGGCGGCGGTGCGGCCCATGATGTCGGTGGGTCCACCCGGCGGGAAGGGCACGATGAGCTTGACGGGACGGGCGGGGTAGGCGTCCTGCGACCAACCAGCGGCGGGTGCCAGGGCCAGGCCGGCCCCCACGGAGGCGATGAAAACTCTGCGTTGCATAGGGTGCGTTCCTCAGGCCGCTTTTTTCTGTTGGCGGGCATCGCGCTCGCGGGCCATGGTCATGGCGGTGTCTTCGATCATGTCTTCTTGGCCACCGACCATCTTCTTGCGGCCCAGTTCGACCAGGATGTCGCGCGCCGACAGGCCGTACTTGACGGCGGCGCGTTTGGCGAACAGCAGGAAGCTGCCGTACACGCCGGCATAGCCCAGCGTGAGCGCGTCGCGGTCGATGCGGATCGGGAAGTCCATGATGGGCGTGACCAGGTCTTCGGCCACGTCCTGGATCTTCCAGACGTCCACACCGGTCTGCACGTCCATGCGGTCGAGCACGGCGACCAGCACTTCCATCGGCGTGTTGCCTGCGCCCGCGCCCAGGCCGGCGGCGGCAGCGTCGATGCGGGTGGCGCCACATTCAATGGCGGCGACCGAGTTGGCCACGCCCATGGCCAGGTTGTGGTGGCCGTGGAAGCCCAGCTCGGTCTCGGGCTTGAGCGCGTCGCGCACGGCCTGCAGGCGGGCCTTCACGTCGGCGGGCAGCATGTAGCCGGCCGAGTCGGTGATGTAGATGCAGTTGGCGCCGTAGCCCTCCATCAGCTTGGCCTGTTTCACCAGGCCTTCGGGGCTGTTCATGTGGGCCATCATCAGGAAGCCCACGGTGTCCATGTCGAGCTTTCGGGCGTAGGTGATGTGCTGTTCGCTCACGTCGGCTTCGGTGCAGTGCGTGGCCACGCGGATGGTGTGCACGCCCAGGCCGTGCGCCATCTTCAGGTGGTCGACGGTGCCGATGCCGGGCAGCAGCAGGGCCGAGACCTTGGCCTGCTTCATCAGCGGGATCACGGTGCCCAGGTACTCCTCGTCGGAGTGGGCCGGGAAGCCGTAGTTGACGCTGGAGCCGCCCAGGCCGTCGCCGTGGGTGACCTCGATCAGCGGCACGCCGGCGGCGTCGAGGCCGCAGGCGATGCTCTTCATCTGGTCGAGCGTCATCAGGTGGCGCTTGGGGTGCATCCCGTCGCGCAGGGTCATGTCGTGCAGGGTGATTTTTTGCTGGCTCATGGGGTGCTCCGGATCAGGCGGCGATGGGTTCGAGCACGAGCTCGCCCTTCAGGATTTCTTCGGCAAACATCTCGGCGGTGCGCGCGGCGGCGGCGGTCATGATGTCCAGGTTGCCGGCGTACTTGGGCAGGTAGTCGCCCAGGCCCTCGACCTCCATGAAGACGGAGACGCGGTTGCCGTCGAAGACGGGGCCGTTGACCAGCTTGTAGCCCGGCACGTACTTCTGCACTTCCTTGATCATGTCGTGCACCGACTTCGTGATCGCGGCCTCGTCGGGCGTGCCTTCGACCAGGCAGTGCACCGTGTCGCGCATGATCAGCGGCGGCTCGGCCGGGTTGATCACGATGATGGCCTTGCCCTTCTTGGCGCCGCCCACCTTCTCGACCGCGCCGGCCGTGGTGCGGGTGAACTCGTCGATGTTCTTGCGCGTGCCGGGACCGACCGATTTGCTGGACACGGTGGCGACGATCTCGCCGTAGCTCACCGGCTGCACGCGGCTGACCGCGTAGACCATGGGGATGGTGGCCTGGCCGCCGCAGGTGACCATGTTCACATTCATCTCGCGCTGGCCGACGTGCTGCTTGAGGTTGACCGGCGGCACGCAGTAGGGGCCGATGGCGGCGGGCGTGAGGTCGATCATCATCGCGCCCTGTTCGTTGACCTTGCGCGAGTTCTCGGCGTGCACGTAGGCGCTGGTGGCGTCGAACACGATCTGCACGCCGTCGGCCTTCATGTGCGGAATCAGGCCGTCCACACCCTCGGCGGTGGTCTTGATGCCCATCTCCTTGGCGCGCTTGAGGCCGTCGGAGTTGGGATCGATGCCCACCATCCACACGGGTTCGAGCACGGGGCTGCGCTGCAGCTTGGCCAGCAGGTCGGTGCCGATGTTGCCGGGCCCGATGAGGGCGCACTTGATTTTTTTGGTCATGGGTTGACTCCTGGGGGAAAAAGAAAAAAGGTTCAGGTGAGCGTGCGCACCACGCCACCGTCCACCCGCAGCGCGGCGCCGGTGGTGGCGCTGGCCTGCGGGCTGCAGATGTAGGCCACCATGGCCGCCACCTCGTCGGGGCGGATGAAGCGGCGCAGCAGCGAGGTGGGCCGCGCTTCCCGGAAGAAGCGGGCCGCGGCTTCGTCGAAGCTCAGGCCCTGCTGTGTGGCGAGCGTGTCGAAGAAAGCGCGTGCGCCTTCGGTCAGCGTGGGGCCGGGCAGCACGCTGTTGACCGTGACGGCGGTGCCGGCACAGCACTCGGCCAGGCCTCGCGCCACGGACAGCTGGGCCGACTTGCTCATGCCGTAGTGCACCATTTCGGCCGGCGGACAGATGCCCGACTCGCTGGAGATGAAGACGATGCGGCCGCGGTTGCGCTCCAGCATGCCCGGCAAGGCGGCGCGTGAAAGTCGCACGCCGCTCATCACGTTGACCTCGAACAGGTGCTGCCAGTCGGCGTCGGCGATCTGCTCGAAGGGCTTGGGCTCGAAGATGCCGAGGTTGTTGACCAGGATGTCCACATCGGCCAGCCGGGTCGCCACCTGCTCGCAGCCGGCGGCGGTGCCCAGGTCGGCGGCGATGCCGGACACCTCGGCCTGCGGGTGCTGTTGGCGCAGGGTCTGCAGTGCGCGCTGCACCGACGCCTCGCCGCGGCCGTTGAGCACCACATGGGCGCCGTCGGCCAGCAGGGCCTGGGCGATGGCCAGGCCGATGCCGGCGGTCGAGCCCGAGACGAAGGCGGTCTGCCCCGCCAGGGGGCGTGGTGCCGGGCTCATGGGCGCCCTCCTGCGGGCGGACGGGCGTGCAGCCAGCCTGCCAGCCAGCGGGTCAGGCGCGGCGCCACCACCCAGGTCATGAGGACCACCACCAGCACGGTGATGACCATGGTGCGCGGCACCAGCGGCCAGTCGGCCAGCAGCGGCGCCACGGTGAGGAACAGCAGCAGCACGGTCGGGAAGATGCCCAGCCAGGTCACGATCGCCACCTTCCAGCGCGGCGGCGGCGCCTTGGTGGTGCTGCCCGCCGGCGCGAACCAGTAGTCCAGCCCGCTGACCCGGCGCATCTCCTGCGCACCTACGGTGTGGGGTGCGACTTGCGCGAGCCAGCGGGCCCGCTCGGGCGAGTCCTGCCAGGCGGCCAGGTGCGCCTCGTTGTCGAAGGCGAAGACCACGTGGTAGAGCAGGGGCTCGTCGCCGCCGCCGGCCTCGCCGGGGCGCACCAGCTGGCCGCCCAGGTGGCCGGGGAAGTGGGTCGCCGCCTCGATCATGCCGGCCATGGCCGCCTCGAAGCCGGCCACGCCTTGGGGTGCGACCCGGCGCGTGACCAGCACGGTCACGGCGCGCGACGGGGTGGCGGGTGCGTTCATGGGTGCAGGCGGCTCAGGGCGGCGCTCAGACGAATCGCATGCCGACCGTGCCCAGGTCCTGGAAGCGCACGTTCACGCTGTCGCCGGCCTGCACCGCAATGGCTTCGGTCACGCCGCCGGTCATGATGAAGCTGCCCGCCGGGATCTCCTGACCGCGCGCGCCCAGGTGGTTGGCCAGGGCGGCGATGGCGGCGGCCGGGTGGCCCATCACGGCGGCGCCGGCGGCCATGGCCACGATCTGGCCGTTCTTCTCCAGCACCACGCCCAGCGTGCGCAGGTCCAGCTCTTCCACCCGGCGGGCACGGCCGCCGATCACGAAGCGCGAGGCCGAGGTGTTGTCGGCGATCACGCTCTTGAGGTCGAACTTGAAGTCGCGGTAGCGGCTGTCGATGATCTCCACGCCGGGGATCACGAAGTCGATCGCGGCCATCACGGCGCCGACATGGCAGCCCGGGCCCTTGAGCGGCGCCTTGGTGACGACGCAGATCTCGGCCTCGACCTTGGGGTGGATGAGTTCGGAGGTCTTGATGTCGCTGCCTTCGGCGCAGGCCATGTAGTCGCTGACGAAGCCGAAGACCGGTGTGTCCACGCCCATCTGCTTCATCTTGGCGTAGGAGGTCAGGCCGCACTTGAGGCCCACAGTCTTGTGGCCGCGTCCTTCCTTGCGCGCGCGGATCAGGTCCTGGATCGCGTAGGCGTCGTCCCAGTCCATGTCCGGATGGTCGTCGGTGATCTTGGTGACGTCGTGCGCCTTCAGCTCGGCGTTTTCCAGGTGCTCGGCCAGTTGGGCGAGGGTGTTCTTGTCGAGTTTCATGTGGTTGTTTCCTTCCCGCTCAGGCGACGAAACGCACAGACGTGCCGCCCAGGCCGCCGACGCTGCAATACAGGCTGTCGCCCGCGACCACCGGCACCAGCGGCGACTGCGAGCCCGAGAGGATGATGTCGCCGGCCTTCAGGCCGATGCCCAGGCGGCCGAGCGTGTTGGCCAGCCAGGCCACCGCGTTGACCGGCGAGCCCTGCACCGATGCGCCGCAGGACGTGCTGATGATTTCGCCGTTCTTCTCCAGCACCATGCCGGCCAGCGCGAGGTCGAGGTCGCGCGGGCTCTTGCGCAGGCCGCCGAGCGTGAGCACGCCGCAGGAGGCGTTGTCGGCCACGGTGTCCTGGATCTTGATCTTCCAGTCCTTGATGCGCGAGTCGACGATCTCGAAGCACGGCATCACGCAGTCGGTGGCGCGCAGCACGTCGGCCGCGGTGACGCCGGGGCCTTCGAGGTCGCGCGCCAGGATGAAGGCGACCTCGGCCTCGGCCTTGGGCGCGATCATGGTTCCCACCGGGATGGGCTGGCCTTCGTTGTAGACCATGCCCGAGAGCAGGTGGCCGAAGTCGGGCTGGTTGACCTTGAGCATGTCCATCACGACCTTGCTGGTCACGCCGATTTTCTTGCCCACTACGCGCTCGCCCGCGTCCAGGCGGCGTTGGATCATGCGCAGCTGGATCTGGTAGGCGTCCTCGATGGTGATGTCCGCTTCGCGGTCGGTCAGCGGAGCGACGGGTTGGCGGTCGAGCAGCGACTGGTAGAGCTCGTCGCCGTACTGCTGGATCTTGGAGTTGTCCATGGTGTTCTGTGTGGGAAAAGAGGTCAGGCGGACGCGGCGCTCTGCGCGTCGGCTTCGGCGAGGAAGTTCGACACCAGCTGGACGAAGCGCGCGGCGTGTTCGATCTGTGTCCAGTGGCCGCAGTGGCCGAACACGTGCAGCTGGCTGTTGGGAATCCACTGGCTCAGCGTCAGCGAGGTCTGCAGCGGAATCACCTGGTCCTCGCGGCCGTGCACGATGAGCGTCTCGTGCGGCAGCGCGCGAATCGCGGCCTCGGGGCTGGCCATGGCGTCGACCCAGCGCTGGCGCGGGGCGGGGAACATGGCCGAAAACGATTCCTGGAAGCCGGGGCGGACGCTGGCCTGGTAGCGCAGTTCGGCCAGCTCGTCGGTGATCAGGCCCCGGTTGTGTGCGAACACGTCCATGATGCGCTTCATGTTGTCCAGCGAAGCCTCGTAGCCCCAGACCGCGTCCAGGCCCGGCGTGATCGGGAAGGGCACGCCGACCGAGCCCATGAGCACCAGACGGCGCACGCGCTGCGGCGCGCGGATCGCCAGCGCCAGCGAGAGCGCACCGCCAAAGCTGTTGCCGACCACGTCGGCTTTCTCGACGCCCATCGCGTCCATGACATCCAGCGCCTGCTGGACCCAGGTGTCCATGTTGTAGGTGATGCCCGCCGGGCGGTCGGTGTAGCCGAAACCGACCATGTCGGGCGCGATCACGCGGCGGTCCTTTGCGATGACGGGCATCGCGAGGCGCCAGTTGGCCCAGGCACTCACGCCGGGGCCGGAGCCGTGGATGAACAGCACCGGAGGCTGTCCCGGCTTGGAGCTGCCGAGGTCGTGCACGTTGGTGTTGAAGCTGCCTGTGCGAACGCTCAGCGCAATTTCAGGGTTGTGTGGGGCATTCATGTGTCTTGTCCTTGAGGTCTTTGCGTTGAAGGGGCGGCGAGTGGGCCGTTCGTCCAGGGCCGCGCAGCGGCGCAGGGGGGGAGATCACAGCTTCACCATCACGTTGCGGAGCTCGGTATAGAACTCCAGGGAGTGCACGCCGCCTTCGCGGCCGATGCCCGAGGCCTTGCTGCCGCCGAAGGCGGTGCGCAGGTCGCGCAGGAACCAGCTGTTGATCCAGCACAGGCCGACTTCGATGGCCGCGGCCATGCGGTGGGCCTTTCCCAGATCCTGCGTCCACACGGTGGTGGCCAGGCCGTAGTCGGTGGCGTTGGCCAGGGCAATCGCTTCCTCTTCGGTGTCGAAGGGCGCGATGTGGCAGCAGGGGCCGAAGATTTCTTCGCGGATCACGCTGGCGCTTTCGGGCAGGCCGGTCCAGATGGTCGGTTGGACGAAGTGGCCGTTGGCGTACTCGCCCGTCATGGCCGGTTCGCCGCCGCCGGTGATCACGGTCGCACCCTCGGCTTTGGCTTTGGCGTAGTAGCCCATGACCTTCTGCTTGTGCTCCGCCGAGATCAGCGGGCCGATGCCCACGCCCGGCATGTCGGGGCCGCCGATCTTCAGGCCTTCGGCCTTGGCTTTCAGTGCCGCGACGAACTTGTCGAAGATCGGGCGCTGCACGTACACGCGCTCGGTGCCCAGGCAGACCTGGCCGCAGTTCTCGAAGGCGCTGCGGGTGATGCCGGCGATGGCCTTGTCGAAGTCGGCGTCGGCGAACACGATGCCGGCGTTCTTGCCGCCGAGTTCGAACGACACCGGGCGCACACCCTTGGCGGCGGCGGCCATGATGGCTTCACCCGTGCGGGTCTCGCCGGTGAAGGTGATGCCGTTGACACCCGGGTGCTTGGTGATGAATTCGCCGGCCGAGCCGGGGCCGAAGCCGTGCAGCACCTGGTACACGCCCTTGGGCACGCCGACCGCGTTCATCACCTCGCCCAGCAGGGTCGCGGTGGCGGGGGTTTCCTCCGAGGGTTTGACGATGACGGTGTTGCCGCAGGCCAGGGCCGGGCCGACCTTCCAGGTCATCAGCAGCAGCGGCAGGTTCCAGGGGCAGATCACGCCGACCACGCCCAGGGGCGTGCGCAGACCGTAGCTGATGGCCGTGCCGCCGTCGGGCGTGGTCATCTGGAAGCTCTCGGTCGGAACGTTCTTGACGATGTCCGCGAAGATCTTGAAGTTGGCCGCGCCGCGCGGGATGTCGATGTGCGAGGCCAGCGAACGCGGCTTGCCGGTGTCGGCCAGTTCGGCCGCCAGGAAGTCGTCGAAGCGGCGGTTGATCTCGTCGGCCACCGCGTGCAGCAGCTCGGCGCGCTTGACCACGCTCATCGTGCCCCACTCGCCCTTGAGCGCGGCACGGCCCGCGGCCACGGCGGCGTCGACCTCGGCCTGGCCGGCCTCGTGCACCTTGCCGACCACTTCATTGGTGGCCGGGTTGCGGTTGTCGAAGGTCTTGGCGGTGGCGACGAATTCGCCGTTGATGAAGTTCAGGAACTGTTTCATGGTGCGTGAGTGAGATGAAAAATCAGTCGAGGCCCAGGGCTTTCAGGCCGGCGCGGGCGCAGGCCTCGTCCTGCTCGGCCGAGCCGCCGGAAACACCTATACCGCCAATGCGCTGGCCGTCGGTCACGACCGGCAGGCCGCCGCCGAACAGCACCAGGCGCTGGCGCTGGTTCAGGCCAATGCGCAGCAGCTCGTCGTCACCGATGACGCCGCCCCATTGCGAGGTGGGAAAGCCGAAGCTCGCGGCGGTGTAGGCCTTGTCGATCGCGATGTCGATCGAATGCAGGAAGGCATTGGGCATGCGCAGAAAAGCGGCCAGCGTGCCCGAGGCATCGGTCACGGCCACATTGATGCGAATGCCCAATGCCTCCGCGTGCGCCACCGCCGCCTGGCAGGCCATCGAAGCCGCCGACGCGGTGATGACGGAAGAGGGAACAGAGAGAGCGGATGTCATAAGAAGAAGCGGCGAGAGAAAGGTGACTCCGGTTCGAGGGGCACCGAGGAACCGGCTCCGCCGGGCCTCAGGTGCCGTCCCCCCTCCGAGCGCCGAAGGCGCGCCAGAGAGGGGGGAAGCCGCGTCAGCGGCGCAGGGGGTAGATCACGTGTACACCTCGGTGAAAGACGGCACCAGATTGCCCGTGTGATAGAAAATCCCGCTGCCTATCTGGTCTTCGGTCCAGGTTGTCACCGGCCGGTCGCGCTGGGCCAGGTAGCCCAGGCCGGCGAAGGTCTCATTGCGGTTGCCGCTGGGATCGAAGAAGTAGATGGTTTCGCCGCGCGTGATGCCGTGGCGGGTGGGGGCCACGTCGATGCGCGTCTTGGTCTTGGCCATCACGTCGGCGGACTTGAGCACGTCGTGCCACGAGTCCAGGAAGAAGGCGATGTGGTGCAGGCCGCTGCGCGGGCCGCCCACGAAGGCGATGTCGTGCGGCGTGGTGGTGCGGGCCATCCAGGTGGCCGCCTGCATGTTGCCTTCGGGTCCGACCAGCACCTGCTCGGTCAGGAAGAAGTCCAGTGCCTCGGTCATGAAGCGGGTGTTGTCGGCCACGGTGTTGATGCCGGCCTCGGGATTCATCTCGCACATCAGCAGGCAGTGGTCCAGCCAGTGAGCGCCTGCGCCCTTGAGGCCGTCGGGCCAAGGGTCGGGGTTGGTGCTGCCCACGTCGGTGCCGACAAACTCCTTGCTGGCATAGAGGCGCATTTCGTGCCCGCTGGGCAGCTTGAACTGCAGCATGCGGCCGGTCGAGGGCAGGGTGCCTTCGTCGAGCATGGTGGTCTTCACGCCCCAGGCCTCGATCTTCTGCTGAAGCGCTTCAAGGTCGGCTTCCTTTTCGACCTTGTAGGCCAGGTGGTTCATGCCGGCCTGGTCCGATGGGGTCAGGATGACCGAGTACTTGTCCCACTCGTCCCAGCACTTGAGGTAGACGTTGCCCGCCTTGTCCTTCATGGTGGTCTTCATGCCCAGCACGTTCTCGTAGTGCCGGACGGCCGCGTCGATGTCCATCACTTTCAGGCTGGCGTGCCCGATGCGCATCACACCCATGTTTTGTCTCCTTGTGGTTGGTTACTGCTGCTGAATTGAAGGGCCGGCAGTCGCAGACTCTGCGCGCCCCTTGGAAAACGGTTTTCTCAACTTGCCGGCCACTTCGACGTTCACCGGCGTCTGGGGCGCCACGCGGCAGGCCAGCGTGTAGCCATTGTTCTCTTCGTCGAGCGTCACGTGTGCACGGCTGATCGGCCCCAGGGCCTTGATCTGTCCCTCGACGATGCGGACCTTGCAGACCCCGCAGCCGCCGTTGACGCAACCCACCGGGATGCCCTTGCGGCCGAGCCGGACCATGCCCGTCAGCAGGCTTTCGTTGCCGGCACAGAGATAGGTCTCGTCCGTCTGGGCGACGTGCACGGCGAACTTGGGGCGGGAATCAAACAGGGACATGTCTCAGTTCTTCTTCAACGCAGCAGCTTCAGCTGCCAAAGATAGGGCGGAGCGGTCATACCGTCCAATACCGAATTTTTGCGACCCTATACTGGTGAGGTATTGCGAACCGAACCAGGAGGCCCCATGGATCTCAAAGACATGCGCCAGTTTCTGGCGGTCGCCGAAGAGCGCAACTTCACCCGCGCGGCCGAGCGCCTGCACATGGCGCAGCCGCCGCTGTCGCGCCAGATCAAGGCGCTGGAAGACGAGATGGGTGCGCCGCTGTTCCTGCGCACGCCGGCCGGTGTGGAGCTGACCGAGGCGGGCCAGGCGCTGCTGGACGAGGTGCCCAACCTGCTGCACCTGGCGCAGCGCGCGGCCGAGCGCACGCGGCGCGCGGCGCAGGGGCTGACCGGACAGCTCGACGTGGGCATCTACGGCTCGGGCGTGCTGGACGTCATTCCCCGTGTGCTCGCGAAGTTCCACGCGCAGCGGCCCGAGGTGCGCATCGCGCTGCACAACCTCACCAAGTCCGAGCAGCTGCAGGCGCTGCGCGAACGGCGCATCAGCGTGGGCTTCAACCGACTGGTCCCGCCCGAGCCGGACCTGGTGGTCGAGTCGGTGCTGCGCGAGCCGCTGCTGGTGGCGATGCACGAAGCGCACCCGCTGGCGCAGCGCAGGCAGGTCGGGATGGCCGACCTCGACGGGCTGCCCATGATCCTCTACCCCAACGAGGCCATCCACGGGCTGGCGCAGGAAGTGGCCGAGGCCTTCCGTCAGGAAGGCGTGCGGCTGGCGGTCGAGCAGGACGTCGAGGACGTGGTGACGGCCGTGGCCCTGGTGGCCAGTGGCTTCGGGCTGACCATCGCCACCCGGTCGGCCGCCAGCCTGCGCCTGCCGGGCGTGGTGTTCGTGCCCTTGCGCAGCCGCCACCTCAAGGACCTGGAGTTGAGCTGCCTCTACCGGCGCGGCGATCCGTCGCCGGTGCTGGCCATGTTCCTGGAGGTGGTGCGTGCGCATGGGAAGAGCGAAACGAAGGGCGGCAACGGCCTCAGACCTGCCTGAACAGCGGGCTGCGGGCAGCCTGCGCGTCGGCCGCCGAGAGGAACTTCTCGGTGTAGATGTCGCGCTCGAACAGGCGGCCCTGCATCAGGGTGGAGATGCAGGCCTCGATCATGGGCGGCGGCCCGCACAGGTAGGCCTTCTGGCCCGCAAAGCTGCCGCCGAAATGCGCCTTGGCCGCTTCGTGCACGAAGCCGCGGAAGCCGTCCCAGTCCGAGCCCTCGGGCTCGTGCGAGAGCGCCGGCACGTACGTGAAGTTGGCGTGCTGTTCGGCGAGCGCGCGGAACTCGGCGTCGTAGTACAGCTCCTCGTGCGAACGCTGTCCGTAGACCAGGGTGATGGGCAGCGTGCAGCCGCGCGAGAGCAGGTCCACGATCATCGAGCGCGGGCTTGACAGCCCCGAGCCGCCGGCCATGAACAGCATCGGCTGGCGCGCCGACTCGCGCACGAAGAAACGGCCGTAGGGGCCGGCCACGCGCAGGCGGTCGCCGGCCTTGAGCTGCTCGTGCAGCCAGGTGGTGCCGGCGCCGCCGGGCAGCTTGCGCACGTTGAGCTCGATGCCCTTCGTGGCGGCCACGTCGGCGGGGTGATTGGCGATCGAGAAGGCGCGGCTGCCCACACCCGGGATCTCCACCTGCACGTACTGCCCCGCCTGGAAGTCGATGGCCTTGTCCAGCTGCAGGTGGATCGCTTTGATGGTGGGCGTGAGGTCCTCGACGCGGCTGACCGTGGCCGCGAAATCGCGCACCGGGATCACGCGCGCATCGGGTTCCTCGTCGATGTCGGCCTCGATGGTGGTGTCGGCCTGCAGCGTGGCGCAGCAGGCCAGGGTCTTGCCGTCGTCGCGCTCGAAGTCCATCAGCGCGAACGGGTTGGCCGCGCCGTGGTCCACCTCGCCATCGCAGACCTGCACCTTGCAGGTGCCGCAGAGGCCGTGGCCGCAGGCGTGCGGCAGGTAGAGACCCTGCCGCAGCACCGCGTCCAGCACCGTCTGGCCTTCTTCGACCTCGATGGTCGCGCCCAGCGGCTCGATCGTCAGTTGGTAGCTCATGGCCGGATCAGCTGAACGAACCTTTGATCCCTGTGAGCCCAGGGGTTCTGAAGCGGATCGCGTCCTTGTGCACCAGGCCGTTCTCGGCCAGCGACTTGGCCGGGTCGGGCGTCCAGGGCTGGCCGTTCTTCTTCCACTCGACCTGGGCCCAGTCGATCTTGGCGAAGTCCGGGTGGTAGCCGTAGATGCCGGGCAGCACCGCGGCCGACAGCGCGCCGAACGGGGTGTCCGGCGGCAGCGGCAGGCAGACGGGGGCGCAGAACATCAGGTGGTCTTCCCAGCCGATGTAGAGCAGCGGGGCGGGGAAGTTCTCGCGCACATCCCTGGGCGTGAACTCGTAGGGGGCGATGGCGACGACGCTCATTTCGTGTCTCCTTTCCACATCGCAAAGTTCTTCTGGTCTTCCGAACCTTCGAAGTCGAAGTTATCGCGGCCGACTTCCATCTCGTAGTACTTGAGCACGGCCATCAGCGGGTCGAAGCCCTCGGCGGTCGGGTCGGTGCCTTCGGGGAAGCAGTGGCCCTGGTAGATCTGGTGCACCGGCAGCCAGCTCTGCACGTACTTCTCGGGCTCGTGGTCGAAGATGCTCTTGCAGTGGTCGCTGCAGAAGTGGTACTTGTAGGCCTTGTAGTCGCTGTCGCGGTAGCAGATCTTGCTGGGGTCACCCTCTTCGGTGAACAGCATCGGGATCTGGCAGGTGGTGCACAGCATCGGCAGCGTCATGTTGTAGAAGCGCTTGCCTTCGGCGGCCTGGTCGCGCCAGAACTCCCAGCGCGGGCGGTAGTACTTGTCGAAGGTCTCGGGGTACTTCTCGCTCAGCCAGGCCAGTTCGTCTTCCTTGGGCACCCAGGTGTGGAACGGGGCGGCGCCGTTGTAGTTGTAGAAGGTGGCCCAGGCCTGGTGGCTGATGTGGTCCTTGCC
>DAIMZU010000017.1:0-15194 GCA_036733845.1 Ramlibacter sp. | reverse complement strand
GACGGTGCACCCAGTAGAGCGCACCGCCCCCGACGAGCAGCGCCGCCGACGCGAGGAGCAGGAAAGCGATCAGCAGGAAGCGTCGCACCGGCATTCAGGACAGGGTTTCAAGCGCTTGATGATAATTCAGCATGACTTCAACACTCGAAGGCGCTTCCCCCCTGCCCCACCTCGGGGTGATCCGGGTGGAGGGCGAGGACGCCGCAAGATTCCTCCAGGGTCAGCTGACTCAGGATTTCGTCCTGCTGGGCGCGGGTGAGGCCCGCCTGGCCGCCTTCTGCAATGCGAAGGGTCGCATGCAGGCCAGCTTCGTCGGGGTGCCCTTGGGCTCGGGCGCCTTCGCTCTGGTCGTCTCCCGCGACCTGCTCGAGCGCACCTTGCGCCGGCTGTCGATGTTCGTGCTGCGTTCCAAGGCGCGGCTGGCGGACGCCACCGCGGAGTTCGAGATGCGCGGCCTCGCCGGCGCAGCGGTCCGCCAGGCCGCCGGAGGCACGACGCCTGCGCCGTGGGAGCACGTCAGCCACGACGGGATCCACGTGGTCGGGTTGTACCCCGCGGACGGCCAGCCCCGCGCGCTCTGGCTTGCGCCTGCGGGCACTGCGGCGCCGGATGCGCCCGCGCTCGACGCGGCGCTCTGGCGCTGGGGGGAGGTGCGAAGCGGCGTCGCGACGCTGACGGAGCCCGTGTTCGAGGCCTTTGTTCCGCAGATGCTGAACTACGAATCCGTGGGCGGCGTCAATTTCCGCAAGGGCTGCTACCCCGGCCAGGAGGTGGTCGCCCGGAGCCAGTTCCGCGGCACCCTCAAGCGCAGGGCATACCCGGCGCGCTGCGACGAAGCGCTGGCCGCGGGCATGGCGCTGTTCCATGAATCGGACCCGGAGCAACCCTGCGGTCTGGTCGCGCAGGCTGCGCAGGCGCCGGACGGGCCCTGGGATGCGATCGTCTCCGTCCAGCTCACCGCCACCCAGGGCGGCCGCATTGCGGTCGGTGCCGCCGGCGGGCCGCAGCTGCACCTGCAGCCTCTGCCCTACCCGCTCCTCGAAGACATCTGAGTCGCGCCGGTCCGCCGGCCGGTCAGGGCCGGATCGGCGCCCGCATGGTGATGTGCGCGATGCCGGCCTCCTCGAAGGGCTCGCCCTGGGGCTGGAAGCCCAGCCGCCGGTAGAAGCCTTCGGCACTGCGCTGGGCATGCAGGATCACCTCGGTGTCGCCCCGGTCGCGTGCGACCGCCAGCAAGGCCTCCATGATCTGTTCGCCCAGCCCCGCGCCGCGCAGCGCCGCGTGCACCGCCATGCGACCGATCTTGGCCTGGCCCGGAGCGGGCGCGAGCAGCCGCCCGGTCGCCACTGCCATGCCAAGCCGGTTGAACGCCACCGCGTGCACGGCCCGGGCGTCCTCCTCGTCCCACTCGAGGTCGGCCGGCACCCCCTGCTCGTGCACGAACACCTGGGTGCGCAGGGGTGCGGCAGCCCCGCCCAGGGCGTCCCAGCCGCCGGTGCGCACCTGCGCCACGTCCTGGCCCGCCTCGTAGCCCAGGAGGATGTCCCGCAGCGGCTGCGGCACGGGCCGGGAGGTCTGGGTGGCCGGATCCGCGAACACGTACACGAGCGCGCAGGTGATCAGCAGCTGGTCGCCCCGGAAGATGGCACCGTCGAACTGCATCGAGCTGTTGCCGATGCGGCCGCAGCGCAGGCCGACGTCGAGCTGGTCGTCCATGCGTGCCGAGGCGTGGAAATCGACCGTGGCCTTGCGCACGTACAGATCGCCCTCGAGCTGGTGCATGGACGCCTCGTATGGCAGCGCCACGGCGCGCCAGTAGTCGGCGATCGCGGTGTCGAAGTACATGAGGTAGTGCGCATTGAAGACGATCTTCTGCATGTCCACCTCGGACCAGCGCACGCGCAGGCGGTGGATGAAGCGGAAGTCGTCGCGGGTCGGGCGCGGGGTGGCGTCCATGGGGTCTCCTCGGAAAAGTCGTCAGGGCTGAAGTGCGTGCGCCAGCGCCGCCGCCGCGTCGCGGTGGGCCAGGCGGGCTTCGGGAATGGCGCGGCCCATCTTGATGAACTCGTGGACCACGCCGTGGTAGATCTCCAGCTGCACCGGCACGCGCGCAGCGCGCAGGCGATCCGCGTAGGCGATGCCCTCGTCGACCAGCGGGTCGCACTCGGCCAGTCCGAACCAGGCGGGGGCGACGCCCTCGAGCTCGGGCGCGTTCAGGGGGGCGAAGCGCCAGTCATCCCGGGCCTGCGCGTCGATGTAGTGCGCGAAGAAGTAATCGATGAGGGTCGCGTCGAGCAGCAGGCCTTCACGGAAGTGCTGGTGCGAGGGCAGGTCCGGCCGGGGCGCGCAGCCAGGGTAGAACAGCAGTTGAAGTTGCAGCGGCAGGGCCGCGTCCCGCGCCAGGATGGCGCAAACCGCCGCGAGGGTGCCGCCGGCGCTGTCGCCGCCCACGGCCAGCCGGCGTCCGTCAAGGCCCAGCGCGGCACCCTGCGCGGACAGCCACTGCAGCGCGTCCCAGCTGTCGTGGACCGCCTGCGGAAAGCGGTGCTCCGGCGCCAGGCGGTAGTCCAGCGAGACCACCGCGCAGCCGCTCTGGCGTGAAAGCTCGCGGCAAAGGACGTCATGCGTCTGGATGCTGCCGATGGTGAAGCCGCCGCCGTGCAGGTACAGCAGCACCGGCAGCGCGCCGGCCGACGGTGCATACAGGCGCGCCGGCAGCAGGGCGCCGTCGTGGGCGGGCACCAGGATGTCCTCGACGCGCGCAAGCGCCACAGGCGCCAGTTCGAGCACGCCCGCGGCGCGCTCATAGGCCTGGCGCGCCTGCGCGGCGGGGAGAGTGTGCAGCGGCGGGTGGCCGGTGCGGGCCATGCGCTCGAGCACCGAGCGCATGGCGGGCGTCAGTCGCGGATGGGGCATGGGCTGGCAGCAAAAGTGTGGCATCGTAACCGCCATCGAAAACCGCGGCGGCCCACCGCCCTGCCCCTTACCGGAGACTTCCATGGCCTTGATCCAGTACCTCACGCAGATCCAGTTCGCGCCCGGGGCGCTCGCGCTGCTCCCGCAGGAGTGCGCCCGGGTCGGCATCCGCCGCCCGCTGGTGGTCACCGACAAGGGTGTGCGCGCCGCGGGCGTGCTGCAGGCCGCCCTCGATGCGCTCGGCGCCCTGGCGGGTCCGGTCTACGACGGCACGCCGTCGAATCCCACCGAGGCGGCTGTGCGCGAGGGGGCCGCGATGTACAGGGAGAACGGCTGCGACGGCCTCGTGGCCCTCGGCGGCGGCTCGGCCATCGATTGCGCCAAGGGCGTCTCGATCCTGGCCACCCATGATGGCCCGCTGGTGCGCTACGCGACCATCGAAGGCGGCTCGCCGCGGATCACCGAGGCGGTCGCGCCGATCGTGGCGGTGCCGACCACCAGCGGCACGGGCAGCGAGGTCGCCCGCGGCGCGATCCTGATCGTGGACGACGGGCGAAAGCTCGGATTCCACGCCTGGCACATGCTCCCGAAGGCGGCGATCTGCGACCCCGACCTGACCCTGGGACTGCCGGCGCGCCTGACCGCCGCCACGGGCATGGACGCGATCGCGCATTGCATGGAGACCTTCATGTCCGCGGCCTTCAATCCGCCTGCCGACGGGATTGCCCTGGACGGTTTGGAACGTGGCTGGGCCCACATCGAGCGCGCCACGCGGGACGGCAGCGACCGCGAGGCCCGGCTGAACCTCATGAGCGCCTCCATGCAGGGGGCCATGGCCTTCCAGAAGGGACTGGGCTGCGTGCACTCCCTCAGCCACAGCCTGGGCGGCGCCGATCCGCGCCTGCACCACGGCACGCTCAACGCACTGTTCCTGCCGGCGGTGGTGCGCTTCAATGCCGAGGCCGAATCGGTGCGTCGCGAGCGGCGCATCGAGCGCATGGCGCACGCCATGGGGCTGCCGCCCGGCGCGGACGTGCCGGAGGCGATCCGCGCCATGAACGCGCGCCTGGGTCTGCCCGGCGGACTGGCCGAACTGGGCGTGACGCCTTCGCTGTTCGGGCGCGTGATCGAGGGGGCCCTCGCTGATCACTGCCACAAGACCAACCCGCGCGAAGCCAGCGCCGAGGACTACCGGCGCATGCTCGAGGACGCGATGTAGGGCCGGGCCGGGCAGGGCCCGCCTACTTGCGCAGCCCCTGAAGCCTGGCGAAGGCGCCGGCCATGGCGGTGTCCACCGGGGCCGCAGGCTGGCCCTTGCCGCCAGCCCGTCCGCGCGCGGGCTCGAAGCGGTTGCCTGCGTCGCGCGCGCCGCGGCCTGGTGCGTCGCCGAGCTTCATGCTCAGGCTGATGCGCTTGCGCAGCGGGTCGACCTCGAGCACCTTGACCTTCACGATGTCGCCCGTCTTGACCACCTCGCGCGCGTCGTTGACGAAGCGGTGCGCCAGCTGGCTCACGTGGACCAGGCCGTCCTGGTGCACGCCCAGGTCGACGAAGGCGCCGAACTGCGCGACGTTACTGACGGTGCCTTCGAGCACCATGCCTTCACGCAGGTCGGCGATGTCCTCGACGCCGTCGTTGAAGCGCGCAACCTGGAAGTCCGGGCGGGGATCGCGGCCCGGCTTCTCGAGTTCGGCCAGGATGTCGCGGACCGTCGGTGCACCGAACTTCTCGCCCGCGAACTGCTCGGGCTTCAATGGCTTGAGCAACTCGGGGCGGCCCATGATCGCCTCGACCGGCTTGCCCAGGCGCACGATGATCTGCTCGACGACAGGATAGGTTTCCGGGTGCACCCCGGTCATGTCCAGCGGGTTGTCGCCGCCGCGGATGCGCAGGAAGCCTGCTGCCTGCTCGAAGGTCTTGGCGCCCAGGCCGCTGACTTCGGTGAGCTGCTGCCGGTTGCGGAAGGCACCGTGCGCCTCGCGCCAGCGGACCACCGCCCGCGCCACCGCGGACGACAGGCCCGACACGCGCGAGAGCAGGGGCACGCTCGCGGTGTTGAGGTCCACGCCGACCGCGTTGACGCAGTCCTCGACCACCGACTCGAGCTTGCGGGCGAGCTCGGACTGGTTCACGTCGTGCTGGTACTGCCCCACGCCGATGGACTTGGGGTCGATCTTGACCAGTTCGGCCAGCGGATCCTGCAAGCGCCGCGCGATGGATGCGGCGCCGCGCAGGCTCACATCGACATCGGGCATTTCCTGGGAGGCGTATTCGCTGGCCGAGTAGACCGACGCGCCGGCCTCGCTGACGACGACTTTCTGGATCTCCGGCGCGCCCGCGGCCGCGCGCGCGGCGTTCAGGCGCTTGAGCAGGTCACCGGCGAGCCTGTCCGTCTCGCGGCTCGCGGTGCCGTTGCCGATCGCGATCAGGTTGACCCCGTGCTTCTCACAGAGGCGACCCAGCGCGTGCAGCGCGCCGTCCCAGTCGCGGCGCGGCTCGTGCGGGTACACGGTGGCGGTGTCCACCAGCTTGCCGGTCGCATCGACCACCGCGACCTTGACGCCCGTGCGGATGCCAGGGTCGAGGCCCATCACCACGCGCGGACCCGCCGGCGCGGCCAGCAGCAGGTCGCGCAGGTTGTCGCCGAACACCTTGATCGCCACCTTTTCGGCGTCCTCGCGCAGGCGTGCGAACAGGTCGCGCTCGGTGGACAGCGAGAGCTTGACGCGCCAGGTCCAGGCGACGCACTTGCGGATCAGGTCGTCCGCGGGTCGGCCGGCGTGGCTCCAACCCAGGTGCACGGCGATGCGGCCTTCGGCGATGCTCGGCTTGCCGGGCTCGGGCTCGACCGGCAGGACGAGCTTCGCGTCCAGGATCTCGAGCTGCCGTGCGCGGAAGACCGCCAGGGCGCGGTGCGAGGGCACGCGCCCGATCGGCTCGTCGTAATCGAAGTAGTCGCGGAACTTGGCCACGTCCGGGTGGTTCTCGTCCTTGCCGGCGGCGAGCTTGCTGCGCAGCAGGCCTTCGGTCCAGAGCCACTCGCGCAGGGACTGCACCAGGGCGGGGTCTTCGGCCCAGCGCTCGGACAGGATGTCCCGCACGCCGTCGAGCACCGCGCCCACGGTGGTGAAGTCTTCCCCGCCCTCGCCTTTCTCCGTCTTGACGAAGGCCTGCGCCTGCTGCTGCGGGTCCAGCCGGGGGTCGGCGAAGAGGAGGTCGGCCAGCGGCTCCAGCCCAGCCTCGCGCGCGATCTGTCCCTTGGTGCGCCGGCGCGGCTTGTAGGGCAGGTACAGGTCTTCGAGTTCCTGCTTGGTCGGGGCGGCCTCGACGGCAGCGCGCAGTTCGGGCGTGAGCTTGCCCTGTTCGTCGATGCTGCGCAGGATGGCCTCGCGCCGCTCCTGCAGCTCGCGAAGGTAGCCCAGCCGGGCTTCGAGTTCGCGCAGTTGGACGTCGTCCAGGCCGCCGGTGGCCTCCTTGCGGTAGCGCGCGATGAACGGAACGGTGGCGCCGCCGTCCAGCAGGCCCACGGCCGCCAGGACCTGGTGTTCCCCGATCTTGATTTCGGCAGCGAGCTGCCTGGTGATGCTTTGCATTCCTGGAAAAGGCAATCCGGCGATTTGGAGGACGGGCGAGTTTGCCACAGCGTGGCGTAGCAACGGGACAGCAAGTCGCGTAGTCCGCTGACAACACTCACTCTGTCGCGCTAACCAGAATCGAGCAGGTTCCACTCGGAGGCTCCCATGCGCCTGCGCACTGTCCTGCTCGTCCTGGCCGCCGTGGCGCTGGCCGTCTTTGCCATGCTGAACTGGGAAGAGTTCACGCGGGTGTCGACGCTCAACCTCGGCTGGCAGACCGTCACCGCACCCTTGGGCGCCATATTGCTCGGGCTCCTGGCGCTGGTCACGTTGCTCTTCATTGCCACGAGCGTGGCGACGCACACCCGGCACATGATGGAGACGCGCCAGCACCAGCGCACGCTGCACGCCCAGCGCGAACTCGCCGAGCGCGCCGAGGCCTCTCGTTTCACCGACCTGCGCACGCAGCTCGACAACCACCTGCGCGAATCGCGCCAGCGAGAGATGAATGCGGCATCGGAGATGGAACAGACCGTCGCGCGCATCCAGCGTGAGCTGCGCAACCAGGTCGAGCAGCTGCAGCGCGCTCTCGGCATGCGCCTGGGCGAAATGGAAGCGCGCCTGGAAGCGCGGATCGAGCGAGCGCCCTACCCGCCGGCCGGCCCCATGGCGGAGCACCAGGAGCGTCCCCGCATCGCGCGAAATCCGGAATACCTGCGCTCACCTGCCGATCCGCCGGTCGTCGGCGGCACCGCCCGTGCCCAGCGGCTGGGCGAGGAGCCCGCCGAGACGAAGCGCGAGTTTCCCGCCGAGCAGCGGGATGGTGCGGGCGTCGAGCCCCCGCCCGCGGATTCTGTCCGCTGAGCGGGGAACTCCGGAACTCAGGCGCCCTCGCGTTTCGGCCGCGCGGGAATCACGGGCTCGCCCGCCAGCTGGCGGTTGACCACCGCTCGCTTGCGCATCGCGCTCCAGAAGCTCCACAGCAGGAGCAGGACGCCGATGGCCAGCAGGCTGGCACTGATCGGCCGCTCGACGAACACCATCGGGTCCCCCCGCGACAGCAGCAACGCGCGCCGCAGGTTCTCCTCCATCAGCGGACCCAGGATGAACCCGAGCAGCAGCGGCGCGGCCTCGAAGCGCAGCAGCATCATGATGTAGCCGACCAGACCGATGAACGCGACCATGTAGACGTCGAAGTTGTTGTTGTTCACGCTGTAGACGCCCAGGCAGATGAAGACCAGGATGGCGGGAAACAGGACGTTGTAGGGAATCCGCAGCAGGCTGATCCAGAGTCCGATCAGCGGAATGTTCAGCACCACCAGCATGATGTTGCCGATGATGAAGCTGGCGATCAGTCCCCAGTACAGCTCCGGCTGCTCGGTGATCATCATCGGTCCGGGCTGGATGCCGTGGATGATGAGCGCGCCCAGCATCAGGGCCATCACCGCGTCACCCGGGATGCCGAGCGACAGCGTGGGCACGAAGGCAGTCTGCACCGCGGCGTTGTTGGCCGACTCAGGGGCGGTCACACCCTCGATCGCCCCTCTGCCGAAACGCTCCGGCTCGCGCGCGGTCTTCTTCTCGATGGCGTAGGACATGAACGACGCGATCGACGAACCGGTGCCGGGCAGCGCACCGAAGAAGCTCCCGACGCCCGCACCGCGCAGGATCGGCACGACGGACCGCTTCGTGTCGTCACGGGTCGGAATCATCGACCGGAAGGTGATCTTCTCGGCCTTGCCCCGGTGGATCTGGTTGATGCTGTTGATCACCTCGGAGATGCCGAAGATGCCCATGGCCAGCGCCACCAGGTTGATGCCGTCGGTCAGTTCGGGCACGTCGAAGGAATAGCGCGCCACCCCGGTGTTGACGTCCGTGCCGACCATGCCCAGCAGAAGCCCGAGCACCACCATCGCAATGCCCTTGACCGGTGAACCCGAGGCGATGGTCGATGCCGCGATCAGGCCCAGGAGCATCATCGCGAAGTACTCCGCGGGACCGAACTTCAGGCCCAGTTCGGCGATGGACGGGGTGAATGCCGCCATGATGAACAGGCCGATGATCGCCCCGACGAACGACGCGACGGTCGTCATGAACAGCGCCACGCCGGCGCGTCCCTGCTTGGACATGGGATAGCCATCCAGGCAGGCGACTGCAGCCGAAGGCGTGCCGGGCAGGTTCAGCAGGATCGATGCGGTCGAGCCGCCGTACGAAGCGCCGTAGTACACGCCGGCCAGCATGATGATCGCCGCCGAGGGCGTCATGTGGTAGGTGATGGGCAGCAGCAGCGAGATGGTGGCCAGCGCACCGATACCCGGGAGCACGCCGATCAGCGTGCCCAGAAAAACCCCGCCGAAGCAGTAAAGCAGCGTGACGGGTGACAGTGCCGAGGAAAACCCCAGCGCGAGGTTGGAGAACAGATCCATCGCGTCCTCCCGCCTACCACCAGAACAGCGACAGGTTCATCGACAGCGCCGTCACGAAGATGGCGACCATCAGGATGGGCACGGCGATGGTCAGCAGGATCCGGCCGCGCCAGCGCAGGTCGTCGTCGGCGAGTGAGGAGATGAAGACCGCGCCACCGACAGCCGGAACCAGCCCCAGGCGGGGCAGCGCGAACGCGAAGTACACGACCGAGACGAGCACCAGCGCCAGGCTTTTCCAGCGCACGCCCAGCGGTTCACCCGGGCGCTTGAGCGCTGGCAGGGTGATCGCCAGGCCGAGCACGGCCAGCAACCATCCAAGAACCGTGGGAAAGTAGCCCGGGCCCATGCGGGCCGCCTCGCCAAAGGCGTACTGCCGCGCATACAGCACGGCAAACACGCCCACCATCATCAGGAGCACCCCTCCCAGGATGTCCCGTGTATCTCTTCCTGTCATGATCATCGACTCCTTGTTCGTTCATCCATGCCGCACGGTCGCGCAGGTGTGCAGCGCTCGAACTTGGTTGGAGTCGTTTCTGCCCCGCGCGATCGTAGGGATTTGTGCGTACACTTGTAACGAACGGTGGCGGCGCTCAGCCGCCAGCGGAGTCAGCCGCGGCCGGGTGGCGGCGCGCTGCCGGGCCGCAGCACGTAGCCGATGCGCGGAAAATGCACATGCACCGTGCCGACGCGCTCATCGCGGCGCCGCAAGGTGTAGTGCGTTCGCGTCGCGGACACCAGTTCACCCTCCGTCGACTCGGCGCCGAAGGACTCCGGCGTGATGCTCACCTGGCTGCCCAGCGGAATGCCATGGTCATCCTGGAACATGCTGTGCACCAGCAGGTTCTCGCCGGCCGCTGCAGGCTCGTGGCGCTGCGCGACCGTGACAGCATCGGCCGCACTGAAGCCCTCGAGGCGGCCATGCTTCAGGGCGGCCATGCGGTCCATCCATTCCAGCACGGCTGGGGTCGCGGAAAAGATGTCGGCCATCACCGGCACCTGCACGCGCGTGAACCACAGCGGATGGTAGGTGGCGAAATCCGCCACGCAGGGCTCGGCGCCGAAGAGGAACTCATGCTCCTCGACCATGCTGGCGATGCGCCGCAGGTACGAGCGCAGGGCGGAGGTCGCATCGCCGGGCCGCAGCTGCGTCATGTTGACGCGCATGGCCTTGCGGTCGGCCATGAAGGCCTGCGCGATCTCGGGCTGGCCGGCGAACAGGTGCGCCGCGCCCCGCGGCTGCAGGCTGTAGGTCATGGCCGTCCAGAAGAGCGTCTGGTCGGCCCATTGCGCGAACACGCGGGAGCAGCCCCGCAGGTGCGGCGGGTACAGGGGCGGCTCGGGCGCGACATGCTCGAGCACGTCGCAGATGAGGGCGCTGTCGCAGTAGATGTCTGCGCCGACCTGCAGGAAAGGCGTCTTGCGGTAGCCGCCCGTCAGCGTCACCACGTCCGGCTTGGGCATGACGGCCGGCACGATGACCGATTTCCACGCCAGCTTCTTGCGTCCGAGAACGAGGCGGACCTTCTCCGAGAACGGCGAGCTGGCGTAGTGGTGCAGGATCAGTTCGGTCATGGCCGTGGGTGCATGGAGGTTGGCGTTCAGCGCGGGAGCGCGCGCTGGACGATGGCTTCGAAATCGCAGTGTGCGGGAAGTGTGCCGAAGACGGCGCTGCCCGTGTGGCCGAATCGGGCGTCGCAGAACGCCTGGGCGACGAAGGCCGGTGCGCCACGCCAGAGCAGCGAGGCCTGCGCCGCGAGCGCCACCTCCTGGGCCAGGGAGCGCGCCGAAAGTTCATCGTCCGCGGTGTCGCATCGCTCCACCAGCGAATCAGTGCAGCGGTCCAGCGCGGCATGCGCGCCGCGCGACAGCGTCAGTTCGGCCTGCAGCGCCTCGCGCGCTTCGGGCCGTCGCAGCGCCCGCAGCAGGTCCAGCGCCATGATGTTGCCGGCACCTTCCCAGATCGAGTTGACCGGCATCTCGCGGTAGATGCGCGCCAGCACACCCTCGCCGCCCTCCTCCACGTAGCCGTTTCCGCCGAGGCATTCCATCGCCTCCTGCGCGAAGGCGCTGCCGCGCTTGCAGATCCAGTACTTGGCCACGGGGGTGAGCACGCGCGCGAGCGCCGCCTCGGCCGGATCGGACACGGCTCGCGCCAGGCGAAGCGAGAGGGCACTCGCCGCCTCGGCTTCCAGCGCGAGGTCGGCCAGGACATTGCGCATCAGCGGCTGCGACAGCAGCGGCCGGCCGAAGGCACTGCGCTGGCGCGCATGGTCGACGGCGATCGACAGCGCGGCCCGCATGAGGCCGCTGGTGCCCAGCGCGCAATCCAGCCGGGTGAGAGCCCCCATGGCGAGGATCTGCGGAATGCCCCGGCCTTCCTCGCCGACCTGCCAGGCCAAGGCCTCGTCAAATTCGACCTCGGCGCTCGCGTTCGCCCGGTTGCCCAGCTTGTCCTTCACGCGCTGGAGGCGCACGGCATTGCGGGTGCCATCTGGCAGGATGCGCGGCAGCAGCAGGCAGGTCAGGCCGGCGGGCGCCTGCGCGAGCACCAGGTGGGCGTCGCACATGGGCGCCGAGAAGAACCACTTGTGGCCGGTCACGCGCATCCGCCGGCCCCATGCATCGTCCCCGTCGTGCCGGGCCCGGGTGGTGGTGCCCCGCAGGTCCGAGCCGCCCTGCTTCTCGGTCATTCCCATGCCCAGCGTCAATCCCGCCTTGTGGTTCCACGGCAAGGCCCGCGCATCGTAGGCGCGGGTGCCCAGTCCCGGCCCCCACGCAGCCTGCAGCGCGGCGTTACCCGCCAGCGCCGGGTAGGCGGAATAGGTCATGGACACCGGGCAGAGCGACGCCGGCTCGAGTTGGGTGAACATGATGAACCCGGCGGCACGCAGCAGGTGCGCGCCCTCCCCTTCCTGCCAGGGGCTGCCGTGCAGTCCGGCTTCGCAGGCGGCGGCCATGAGGGCGTGGTAGCTGGGGTGGAACTCGACCTCGTCGATCCGCCGGCCCCAGCGGTCATGGGTGCGCAGCTGCGGCGGCCACTGGTGGGCCGAGCGCGCATGGGCCTGCATCTGCGAAGTGGCCAGGCTTTTCCCGAGCCGCTCCAGGGAAGCGGTGTCCAGGCCCGGGCCGTTCAGCCGCAGCGCATCGCGCAGGGCCGCGCCGCCCGCGAAGAGATCGTGCCCGACCAGCGGTTCGGACTGGTTGAAGACCTCGTGGCCGACGTCCATGGCAACCTCCTGCGGGCCGATGCGGCCCCTCGACGATCAGGTGAGCTTGACCAGCTGCTTTCCGAAATTGCGCCCCTGCAGCAGCCCGAGGAAGGCCGTCGGAGCAGTCTCCAGGCCCATGGAGACCGTCTCGCGGGGCCGGAAACGCCCGCTGCCGACCAGTCCGGCGAGTTCGCGCAGTGCCTGCGGCCAGTCGTCCATGTGCTCGCTGACGATGAAGCCCTCGATGCGCATCCGCTGCGTGAGGATCAGTTGCGGATAGGTCAGTGGAATGGGTTGCCCGTCGTAGCCGGCGATCATGCCGCACAGCGCGATGCGGCCGAAGGCGTTCATGCGCAGCATCACGGCGTCGAGCACCCGTCCGCCGACGTTCTCGAAGTGGCCATCGATCCCGGACGGGCAGGCCAGCTTGAGTGCCCGGGACAGGGAGGCTGTGTCCGCATGCTCCCGGTGGTCGATGCAGGCGTCGAGACCGAGTTCCTCGGTGACATACCGGCACTTGTCGGCGCCACCCGCAATGCCCACCGCACGGCAGCCTCTTTCCTTGGCGAGCACGCCGACGGCGCTGCCGACCGCTCCGCTGGCGGCGCTGACCACGATGGTCTGGCCAGCCTGCGGCGCGATGATGCGCTGCAGGCCATACCACGCGGTCACGCCCGGCATGCCGACGGCGCCCAGGTAGTGCGACAAAGGCACCTGGCGTGTATCCACCTTGCGCAACATGCCCGGCTGTCCGGCGTCCACGACGCTGTACTCCTGCCAGCCCCCCATCCCGACCACGCTGTCGCCGGGCGCAAACCCTGGATGCCGGCTCTCGATCACCTCGCCAGCGGTGCCGCCGATCATCACCTCGCCCAGCGGCTGGGGGGCTGCATAGGACTTGCCCTCGTTCATGCGGCCGCGCATGTAGGGGTCGAGGCTCAGGAAGTGGTGGCGCACCAGCACCTGCCCGTCCGACAGCGGCGGCGTGTCCACCTCCTGCAGCCGGAAGTTCTGCTCGCTGGCCTGGCCTTGCGGGCGACTGTCCAGCACGATCTGCTTGTTGCGTGGCATCGGAAATCCTTGTCAGTCAGTGGAGATCACGCCCAGGCCATTGGCGCTGCGCGGGCCGGTGGGCAGGCGTCGGACGTACTTGAAGGTGCCGGTGGCGTGCGCGCAGGCCTGCCCCCGGTCGTCGAACACCGTGGCCTCGGCGAAGGCCAGCGTGGCCGTGCGGTGCATCAGCCGGCCGTCACAGGCCAGCCGGCCCGTGGCCGGCCGCATGAAGCTGGTCTTCATCTCGATGGTGACCACGCCCATCTCGGGCTGCACGCTGCGCGCCGCGGTCGCCATGCCCACGTCGAGCAGGGTCATCAATGCGCCGCCGTGGGTCACCTCGAAAGAGTTGTGGTGCTCGGGGCTGGGCGCCCATTCGAGCCGCGAGGCACCGCCCTCGAAGCGCCACAGCTCGATGCCGAGGTGCTCGACGAAGGGAACCGCCACGCCGAAGTCGATGGGGGCGTCCGGCATTCAGCCCCCGGTGACGACGCTCACGCCGCCATCCACCGCCAGCCACTGCCCGGTGATGTGCTTGCCCGCGTCGGAGGCGAACAGCACCGCCGTTCCCTTGAGGTCTTCATCGTCGCCGAGCCGGCGCAGCGGCGCGTGCGCGGCCAACTGGTCTTCGCCCAGTTTGTCGAGGGTGCTGCGCGTCATGCGGCTGGGGAAGAAGCCCGGGCAGATCGCGTTGACGTTGATGCCCCAGCGCCCCCACTCGCATGCGAGTGCGCGGGTGAAGTTGATGACCGCGCCCTTGGACGTGTTGTAGGCGATGGTCTGCATCTCCGGCGGGTTGCCCCCCAGTCCCGCGATGGACGCGACGTTGATGATGCGGCCGCGCTGCCGCGCAATCATGCTGCGCTTGGCCATGTGCTGGCTGAGGATGAAGTAGCCCCGCACATTCAGGTTCATCACCTTGTCCCAGGCTTCGACCGGGTGGTCCTCGGCCGGGGCGCCCCAGGCGGCGCCGGCGTTGTTCACGAGGATGTCGATGTCGCCCATGCGCTCGAGCGTCTCGTCGGCCATGGCCCGGATGTCCTGCTCGCGGGAGCAGTCCGCGGCGATCCAGCGCGCATCGATGCCGCGCTCCTGCAACTCGGCGACGGCCTCCTCCAGGTCCGAGGCCTTGCGCGACGTCAGCATCAGGCGAGCGCCGGCCTCGCCGAGGGCCTGGGCAATCTGCAGCCCCAGACCGCGCGAGCCGCCGGTGACGAGCGCGGTGCGCCCTTCGAGACTGAAAAGATCCTTCACGGTACGGGTCATGTGTTTCCTTGTTCTTGGGAGGCGTCCGGCGCCGGGCGCAGGCCCGAGCGAATGATGATGAGCACGACGCCCAGCGCAGCAGCCACCCCGCCGGCGGACAGCAGCCACCCGCCCGTGGCGGCTTCCTCGCGCAGGGTCACCCACCCGAGCAGCATCGATAAAAGTCCACCATACACCAGGATCCACGCCAGGCGCTCGATCCTTGCGATGAGCCGCGGAGAGGCCATGTCAGAACGCCTCCGGCGGCATGTCCAGGCAGGTGCGGTCCGCGTCCGCGACCACCCGCAGCCACGCGCCGATGCGCGGCAGTTCGTAGCGGAAGAAATACTGCGCCGCATGCCGCCGTCCAGCGGCGGCGGCGGCCGTGTCGTCGTCGCGCACCGCAAGCAGGACATCCAGCCACACCCAGGCGATCACCAGGTGCCCGGCCGCCTGCAGGAATGGGACGGCGTTTGCCAGGGCCTGCCTGGGATCGCCGCTGACCCATGCCAGGCGGGCGGCGTCCAGCACCTGCCCGGTTGCCTGGGACAGCGAACCGGCGTACGAAGCCAGCCCCGGTCTTTGCCGCGCCCTGGCTGCGGTGGCCTCGATGCGGGCTGCCAGCAGCGCCAGTCCCCGTCCGCCTTCCATGCGGATCTTGCGGCCCAGCAGGTCGGCGGCCTGGATGCCGTGCGTTCCCTCGTGGATCATGTTGAGGCGGTTGTCGCGCCAGTACTGCTCCACCGGGAAGTCGCGCGTGTAGCCGTAGC
>DAIMZU010000016.1:0-15308 GCA_036733845.1 Ramlibacter sp. | reverse complement strand
GCCAGGTGGGCGATGCGGTGACGCAGCTGGACCAGGTCACGCAGCAAAACGCAGCTCTTGTCGAGCAGAGTGCCGCAGCAGCGGCCAGCCTGGATCAGCAGGTCGCCCAGTTGCTGCATGCGGTCAGCGTGTTCCGGCTGCGCGACCGCTTGGCAGCGTGAACGCGAAGCTGCGATCAATGAGGCCGTCCAGGCCGTCACCACCGAGGTGACCGATCGCCCGGCCCGCCTCGCCCACGCACTTGCGAGTGGGAATGAGAGACGGTCCTGTGGGCCACCGACGATCCTGTCGTATGGTATGCATCGCTGGCTGCAGTCAGCGTTGCAGGTCCGCAGATCGTCCAGCCTTCAGACGCCCCATGCAATTCCGCTCTCTCATCCTCCTTCCCCTGGCTGTACTGCCCGGCTGGGTGCATGCCCAGGACGCCGCCGCCAGTTCATCCGAAATCGAAGGCGGGGCGCTGGCGCCGGTGGTCATCACCGGCAGCGGCGCGTTCGAGCGGCGCTGGCGAAGCAGCGCCACGGTGGATGTGATCGACGGCAGCGAACTGCGCGATGGTCAGGTGCAGATCAACCTCACTGAGGGTCTGGGCCGGGTGCCGGGGCTGGTCATCCGCAACCGCGAGAACTATGCGCAGGACCTGCAGGTCTCGATCCGCGGCTACGGCGCGCGCTCGACCTTCGGTGTGCGTGGCGTGCGCCTGTTCGTTGACGGCATTCCGGCCAGTGCACCCGACGGCTCCGGCCAGGCGGCCAATTTTCCCTTGGGCAGCGCCGACCGCATCGAAGTCGTGCGGGGTCCGTTCTCGGCGCTCTATGGCGCCTCGAGCGGTGGCGCGATCCTGCTTTACACCGAAGACGGTGGCCGTCCGGGCGAGATCCGCACGGGGGTCGGGGTCGGCGCCAATGGCCTGTGGCGGTTCTCGACCCAGGTGACGGGCCAGACGGGCACGGCCGCGGCGCCGGGCTGGTCTTACGCGCTCGACCTGGGCAAGTTCGCCACGGACGGTGCGCGCCCCCAGTCGGAAGCGCACCGCAGCACCGCCAATGCCAAGCTCTCGCGTGCCCATGAAGGGGGGCGCACCACCCTGGTGTTCAACCGCCAGAGCGGCTCCGCACTCGACCCACAGGGACTGAGCCGCGCCCAGTTCGATGCAGATCCCGGCCAGACAGCACCGCAACCCATCCTGTTCAACACCCGCAAGTCGGTGTCGCAAACCCAGGCCGGCCTCGCATGGGACCAGGCACTGGGCCAGGGGCACAAGATCGAGCTCATGGGCTATGCGGGGCAGCGAAGCGTGGTCCAGTTCCAGTCCGTCCCGCCCGCCAGCCAGATCGGCGTCGCGGGCAGCTCGGGCGGTGTGATCGATCTCGAGCGTGATTACTGGGGCTTCAACGCCCGCTGGCGCTTGCAGCGCGAGTGGCAGGGTGGCCAGCTCGACGTGAGCGCCGGCCTGGCAGGCGACCGACAGGCGGACCTGCGCCGTGGCTATGAAAACTTCGTCGGGTCCCCACCTTCGCTCACGCTGGGCGTGACCGGTGCGCTGCGGCGCGACGAGACGAACCGCGCCACCACGCTCGACCCGTATGCCCGGGCGGCATGGCAAAAAAATGACTGGACGCTCGAAGGCGGCGTGCGCCGTGTCGGCGCGCGTTATGCCTCGTCGGACAGGTTCCTGGCCAACGGCGACCAGAGCGGGCGCGTCAAGTTCAGCGGCCTGCTGCCGGTGGTGGGTGCGCGCGTGCAGCTCGCACCTTCGCTGCAGGCCTTCGCCTCGGTCGGGCGCGGGCTGGAAACTCCCACGCTCAACGAGGCCGCCTACCGCAGTGGCGGTGCGGCCGGCCTCAACACCGACCTCAACGCATCGCGCAGCACCAGCACGGAACTCGGCCTGCGCGGACGCAGCGGGGTGGGCCTGTGGAACGCCACCCTGTTCGACATCCGCACCCGCGACGAAATCGTCTTGGCAGGCACGACGGACGGCCGCGCGATTTTCACCAACGGCGGCAGCACCCGGCGTCAGGGACTGGAGCTTTCGGGCGAACACGCACTCGGGCGCGAGGTGACGCTGAGCACCGCGTACACCTACCTGCGCGCGCGCTACGGCAGTGGCACGGCCAGCATCCCCGCCGGCAACCGCATGCCCGGCCTTCCCGAACACCAGTTCTTCGGGCAAGTGGCTTGGGCGCCCGCATTCGCTTCCGGCATCGGCGGCGCGTTCACGCTGGAGGCGCGGCACACGGGTCGCGTGTTCGTCAATGACCTCAACAGCGACGCCGCTGCGGGCCACACGCTGGTCAGCCTCGTGGCGCGCTTCGAGCAGGCGACCGGTGCCTGGACCTGGCGCGAATTCATCCGCCTCGACAACCTCACCGACAAGACGTACGCAGGCTCGGTGATCGTCAACGACGGCAACGGCCGCTTCTTCGAACCCGGGCTGGGCCGTTCGTTCTCGGCCGGGCTGGAGTTGTCGCGCCGGTTCTGATCGGCGCAGACCGTCAGAGCCAGCATTCGGCGCATGTCGAGTTGACAGCCCCGTACGCGCCACCTAACCTTCCCGGGAGTGTCCACCCAGGCCGGCCCGGGCCGTGCGCATTGCAATGTGCCGGGCTCTGCCGCACCGTGGCATGGCTTCGAGGAGCGGTCGATGAATCCTGATCGCGCGCAGGCGCATCCCTCCAGGTTCGGGTGGGTCATCGTCGCTGCGGTGGCCACCATGCTGGCGGTCGCCATGGGCCAATTGGTCAACGGCCTTTCGGTTTTTGCCATTCCCCTGGAGCAGGAATTCGGCTGGGCGCGCGGGCCCGTCGCCTTGATCAATTCCGCAGGACTGGTCGGCCTGGCCCTGGGCGGCATCGTGATGGGAGCGGTCGCCGACCGGACGCCGATCCGCATTGTCAGTCTGGCTGGGGTGATCGCCCTCGGGTTGTGTGTGATGCTGGCCGCCCGGGCTGAGCAGCTGTGGCAGTTCTATCTTCTGTTCTTTGTCGCAGGGTTCTTCGGCGCGGGGTTGTTTGCCCCGCTCATCGCGCTGGTCGGCAGCTGGTTCCCCGTGGGCGCGGGCCTCGCGATCGGCATTGCATCGGCCGGGCAGGCGTTGGGGCAGGGCGGCGTTCCGTTCGCCACGGCTTTCCTCATCGAAGCGTTCGGCTGGCGACAAAGCTTCCTGATCCAGGGGCTGCTGTCCTTGGTACTGCTGCTGCCGCTGGCGCTGCTGATCCGCGAACCCACCCGAACAGCATCAGCACCCCTGGCATCGGCCGCCGAGGTCCCCGTCCCGCTTTCGCCTTTCGTGGTGACGGTGTGGCTCAGTTTGGCGGTCCTGTTCTGCTGCGGCACCATGGCCGTGCCACTCATGCACCTCGTCCCCTTGATCCAGGGACACGGAATCAGCGCCCCGGACGCATCCGGCGTTCTCTTCGTGATGCTGATCGCCGCCATCTTGGGTCGGGTCGCGTTCGGAAAGCTCGCCGACGTGATCGGCCCCGTTCCGGCCTACATGGCTGCATCGCTCTGGCAGACGGTCGCGGTGTTTGCGTTCGTGGGGATCGAGGACCTGAGTTCGTTCTATGTCTTCGCACCCATCTATGGCTTCGGCTATGCAGGTGTGATGACCGGGCTGCTGATCACCGCCCGGGTCCTCACCCCGGTCGCCCGTCGTGCCACGCTGATGGGCGTGATACTGGCTTTCGCGTGGCTGGGGCACGGGATCGGCGGATTCCAGGCCGGGCACTTCTACGACCAGACCGGACACTATGCGATGGGTTTCGGTCTTGCTGCGCTGGCGGGGTTGGCGAACCTCCTGCTCGTCGGAGGATTGTTCATGACTTTGCGACGCCGCAGTGCGCCGCCTGTCTTCGCGCCGGCGTCAAGCGTCATGCCGCCTTCCTGACGGTTCACTGCTCCGTGTTCGGGTTCGGGTCAGTCGCCACAGCCGATTGTCTCGATTGCATGAACGAACTATCTTCGGATAGCGTGTTTATCTAATCTTTTCGCGTCAATAGACTCCGGCATGTGGGTTGCCCGGCCGATCGCCGGGCTGAATATTGAACTCGACTATCGCGTCAGGCTGGGCACCACCATCGCGCCGACGTTGCCGCAAGAACTGAAAGGAATCATCATGAGCAATACCTCTATCACCCAACGCGTTCTGGCCACCGACGCCGGATGGAGCCCCCTGGCCCTGCGCATCCCCGCAGGCATCATCTTCGCCGCCCATGGCGCGCAGAAACTCTTCGGCTGGTTCGGCGGCTATGGACTGGAGGGCACTGGCCAGTGGATGGATTCCATCGGCCTGGCGCCGGGCTACTGGATGGCCCTGCTCGCAGGCGCTGCCGAGTTCTTCGGCGGCCTGGCCTTGATCGCCGGCCTGATGGTGCGCCCGGCCTCCGCGGCACTGGCGTTCGCCATGGTGGTCGCGATCTTCAGTGTCCACCTCGACAAGGGCTTGTTCGTCTCGAAGAACGGCTATGAGTTCGCCCTGGCGCTGCTTGCCATCACCGTCGCGCTCGTATTCGCCGGCGCCGGCCGCGCATCGCTCGACGGCGTGCTCAGCCGAAGGCTGACCTGAAGCCCAACCCAGGAGAAGTGCATGACCACCCTGCCCACCGTCTTCGTCTCGCACGGCGCTCCTACCTTCGCGACCGAGCCCGGCCTGGCCGGCGCCCAGTTGCGCGCCCTCGGACGTGCGCTGGGCAGGCCCAAGGCGATCGTGGTCGTGTCGCCTCACTGGATGACGCGGGGTGTCGAGATCACGGCCACGGCCCGGCCCGACACCATCCACGATTTCGGCGGCTTTCCGCGCGCGCTCCATGCCATCCAGTACCCGGCACCCGGATCGCCTGAACTGGCGGTGCGGACACGGCACCTGCTGTCGTCTCACGGCATCGCTGCTTCGCTGGACAGCCGCCGCGGCCTGGATCACGGCGCCTGGGTGCCTCTGCTGCACATGTACCCCGACGCCGACGTGCCGGTCGTGCAGGTCTCCGTGCCTTTCGACACGGACGAGACCAGGGCGCTCAAGCTCGGGCGCGCGCTCGCGCCACTGGCCGCCGAAGGCGTGCTGATCGTCGGTTCAGGCAGCCTCACGCACAACCTGTACGAGTTCCGAACGGGGGATGCAAAGGAAGCCAGCTACGCCCGTGAGTTTTCCGAGTGGATCCGCGACGCAGTCGCGCGCGGCGACACCCATCGGCTCGAGCAGGCGCTGAATCAGGCGCCGCACGCCGGGCGCGCGCACCCGACCACGGAGCACTTCCTGCCCTTGCTGGTGGCCGCCGGTGCGGCTTCCGAGACCACACCGTCGACGGTGCTCGACGGCGGCATCCGCCACGGTGTGCTGGCCATGGAGTCATACGTGTTCGGCAGGAGCGTGCCGCTGCACCTGGAGGACGCCAGCCCTGCATGAAGGCACCATCGCCATCGCCCCGCCGCAACCGGCCTGAGCTACCCGCCGGCAGGGCATGGCCATAATCACTCGTCTCTCCCCACGCGATACGACGGAAGCAGCCCATCCATGCTGATCGAAGACCTGGTGTTCTCCGCCGTCCGTATCTCGACGTTCTCGGGCCATCTGCTGCTGACCGCGGCCAGCGGATTCCTTTATGGGCGTGACGACCGGCTGTTCCTGGTGACGAGCCGGCACGTCTTCCTGGATGGCACCGGCGGTCACTATCCCGACCGTGTCGAGTTCGTGGTGCATACGGATGCGGTGAACCTGGCATCGTGGGTCACCATTTCAGTCCTGCTGTACCGCAACGGACTCAGCCAGTGGCGCGACGCGGTGGACTCGGGCGGACAGGTCGATGTCGGGGTGATCGAAATCGACAAGGCCGTGCTGTCGCCCACGGCCGTGGTGCACCCCTTCCGCGCCGACCGCCGTGCTGGAGCGATGGACGACATCCCACTCGGGGCGCCGGTCCTGGTGATCGGCTATCCCCTGGGGTTCTACGACACGCTTCATCACCTTCCGGTCGTTCGCTCCGGCACCATCGCCTCGGCCTACGGCGTCCGCTTTCAGGGCAAGGGCTTCTTCCTGACGGACGCCCGAACGCATCGAGGCACCAGCGGCGCGCCGGTGGTGATGCGCCAGGACGGGGGCGATCCCCGGTTTCCCTGGAAGCTGCTGGGCATCCACTCGGCCAGCCTGGACATGCGCTCGCGCGAGGCGGACCTGGACGAGCGGCTGGGCCTCGGCTGCGTCTGGTATGCAGACATCCTCGACACCCTGACCACGTAGAACGGTCGATTCGCTACGGTTTCGAGGTTTTTTCATGGCGATCCCGCCTGACGCCCCTGCGCCACGCGCCCGCCCAAAGTTCGCAAAACGCTCCATCGCGTGGACGCAGGCTCACGGGGTGAGCCCCAGACGCTGCATCATGTCGGTCCACTCCAAGGACGAGCCGAATGAAATTCCTGCACACCGCCGACTGGCACCTGGGGCGCTACTTCCATGGCGCCTCGCTGCTGGACGACCAGGCGCACGTGCTGGACGAATTCGTGCGCCTTGCGCAGGACGAGCGGGTCGACGCGGTGGTCATCGCGGGCGACGTGTACGACCGCGCGGTTCCGCCGGGTGACGCGGTCTCGCTGCTCGGCGAGGTGCTGGAGCGCCTGGTGGTGCATGCCGGCATTCCGGTCATCCTCATCGCGGGCAACCACGACAGCGCCGAGCGCATCGGGTTCGGCGGGCGCATCCTCGAGCGGCAGAAGCTGTTCGTCCGGGGTGGGCTGGGCGACTTCACGCCGGTGGTGCTGCGCGGCGAGCGTGGCACGGCCGGGGACGTGGCCTTCCACCCGCTGCCTTATGTCGAGCCCGTGTACGCCCGCACGCTGGCAGGTGGCGAGGGCGTGACCGACCACGCCAGCGCCATGGCCAGTGTGCTCGCACGCATCCGCAGCGGGTTCGAGGCGGGGCGACCCAACGTGCTCGTGGGCCACGCGTTCGTTGCCGGGGGCAGCGAGTCGGAGTCGGAGCGTCCGCTCACCGTCGGCGGCTCGGGCATGGTGCCGGCCGACGCATTTTCCGGGTTCGACTACGTGGCGCTGGGCCACCTGCACCGCCCGCAGTCTGCGGGGGCGCCGCATGTGCGCTATTCGGGCAGCCTGCTGAAGTACTCGTTCCAGGAGTCGCAACACGACAAGGGCGTCTCGGTCGTGCGCGTGGCCGCCGGCGGCGGATGCGAGGTCGAGCACGTGCGCCTCTCGCCGCGGCGTGACGTGCGCGTGATGCGCGGCAGCTTCGACGAATTGCGGCAGGCCGCTGCGGCCGATCCTGCCCGCAGCGATTACCTGTGTGCCGAGCTCACCGACACCACTCCGGTGCTCGAATCCATGGTGCGCCTGCGCGAGCTGTACCCGCACCTGATGGAAATCCGCTTCCAGCGGCAGGATGCTGCGGGCGTGCACGGTGCGCGCGCCTCGGGCGACCACCGGCGGCGCGACCCGGCGGACCTGTTCCAGTCGTTCTGGCGGGACGTGGCCGGCGAGGACATCGGGTTGTTGCAGCTCGAAGCGTTCCAGGGCTGCGCGCAGTCCATCGTCGCCGGCCGCGAGGAGGGCGCGCCATGAAGCCGCTGCTGCTGGAGATGCAGGCCTTCGGCCCCTTCGCGCGGCAACAGGTCATCGACTTCCGCCACCTGGGGTCCAAGACCTTCTTCCTGATCCACGGCCCCACCGGCTCGGGCAAGACCAGCATCCTGGACGCGATGTGCTTTGCGCTCTTCGGCGACTCATCGGGCGACGAGCGCAAGGCCGGTGACCTGCGCAGCCAGCATGCGGCGGCGGCGCTCGCGACCGAGGTGCGATTCGAGTTCGCACTCGGGGACAGGCGCTACCGGGTGCGGCGCATTCCCGAGCAGTTGCGGCCCGCGGTGCGCGGCGACCGCCTGGTCCGACGCGCGCATGAGGCGGAACTCGTCGCCCTGACCGAAGGGGACGGCACCGAACAGGGGCAGGCGCTGGCGGCCGGGTGGGAGAAAGTCACCCGACGCGTGGTCGAGCTGCTCGGCTTCGAGAGCCGGCAGTTCCGGCAGGTCATCGTGCTGCCCCAGGGGCGCTTCTTCGAGTTCCTGAAGGCGGGCTCACAGGAGCGCGAGAAGATCCTGCAGGTTCTCTTCGGCACCGAGATGTACCGACGCATCGAGGAATCCCTCAAGCGCGCCGCTGACGATCTGCAGCGGCAGGCGCGTGAATGCGACACCCAGCGCACCACGCTGCTGGACCAGGCGCAGGTGGACAGCATCGAGTCGCTGCAGGCGTGTCGCAGCGCGCAGGCGCTGGCGCTCGGCGAGGCCATCATCCGCGCCGAGGCTGCTGCGCAAGCCGAAGTGGCCGCGCAGCAGGTACTTCAGCGCCAGCAGCAGGCTGCCGCGCAGTTCGATGAGGACGATGCCGCGCAGGCGGCGTTGGCCACGCTGCAGCAGCAGAGTCCCCTGTGGCAAGGGCGGCGCGAGGCGCTGGAAGCCGCCCGCCGCGCGGAAGCCTTGAGCCCTTACGAGCAGGCCTGGCGCGAAGCCCGCCAGGCGAGCGAACGTGCGCAGGCATCGGCCGCGGCTGCTTTCCAGTCGCTCGACAGCGCCAAGGCCAATGAGCAGCGGGCGCGTGAAGAACTGGCGCTGCGGGAAGCGACCCGGCCGGACATCGAGCGACTGGGCAACCGGCTGTCCGAGCTGAACACGCTGCACGCCCGCGTGGAATCGCTCGAGTCCGCACGCAGCGCGGCGAAGCAGGCAAGCGAGCGCCACGCCAGCGCGCAGGGGGCGCTGAGCCGTGCCCGCGCGGCCGCCGAGGCGGCAAGGGATGCGCACCTGCGCCTGCAGGCGCAGGTGCAGGCCAGCGATGCGGCCGCAGCCCCCCTGGAAGCCTGCCGGCTGCAGGTGCAGCAGCTCCAGGAGAGGCAAGAACTCGCCGCACGTGAAGCCGCCCTGCGCAGCGCCCTGGCCCAGGCCGACCGCCTGGTACAGGCGCGGACGCGGTCCCTCGAGCTTGCGCGCGATGCTGACCGCGCGGCGGCTGCCGCGCGTGAGCAAGTCATGCGCCGTTGGCTGGCCGGTCAGGCAGCGCGCATCGCGCACCGGCTGCAGGACGGGCAACCCTGTCCGGTGTGCGGCAGCGCCGAGCATCCGGCCCCGGCCGCTGCCGCTTCGGATGCGGTGGACGACGACGCGCTGCAAAGCGCCGACGACGCCTGCAGAAGCGCGGGCGAAGCGCTCGAAGCCGCGCAACAAGCGCTGACCGAGGCGGGGCTGGCACGCGCCGAGCACGCGGGCGCGGTCGGCGCGCTGGCGTCCGGCGCCAGCGGTGCGGACGCGCAGGAGCTCGATCTCTCCTTGCCAGCCGCCCGCACGGCACTGCAACAGGCGCAGGCCGCCGCCAGGGCAGCGGAAACCCTGCGTGCGCGCCTGCCCGCGGCTGCCCAGGCGAGCGTCCTGGCCGACCAGGCGCTGGAGGCGGCACGGCAGGAGGCGCAATCCGCCGCCGTCGAATCGGGCACGGCCGCGGCCACGCTGAACGAACGCGAGCAGGCCGTCCCCACGGGGCTGGACACCCGCATCGCGCTGGACGCGGCGCTCCGGCAAGCCCGCGCGGAAAGGGACGCCCTTCAAGCTGCGCTCGAATCCGCTGGGACGCAGGTGCAGCAGGCGGGCGCCGGCCTGGCAGCCGCGCAGGTCGCCGCCAGCCACGCGCAGGAGGCCGACTTGCAGGCGCAGGCACTGCTGCTCCAGAAAGATGCGGATTTCATCCAGCGGCTGCACGACTGCGGATTCGCCACGCCGCAGGCCTTTGCCGCCGCTCGCCGGGACCCTGCTGATGTCGAGCAGATGGCGCATGCGCTCACCGCCTTCGAGCAGTCGCTGGCATCCGCCCGGGACCGTGCCGCGCGCTCCGCGCTGGCGGTCAAGGCCCTGGACCGCCCGGACCTCGCGGCTGCGGACGCGGCCTGCCGGGCGGCCGCTGCCGCCAAGGTGGACGCCGTCCAGGCCGCCTCGCTCGCGCAATCCGCGCTCGCTGCCACCGACAGCTTCCTTGCTTCGCTGCGCGACATCCAGGCGCGCCACAGCGCCATCGAAGACCGTTACCGCGTGCTGCGTGATGTCGCCGACAAGGCCAATGGCCAGAACGGCCAGCGCATGTCCTTCCAGCGCTACGTGCTCGCCACCCTGCTCGACGAAGTCCTCGCGGCAACCACCCAGCGCCTGCGTGTCATGAGCCGGGGCCGCTACGAAATGCGCCGGCGGCTCGAGGCCACCGACTCGCGCAGCGCGGGCGGGCTGGACCTGATGGTCTTCGACCACTACACCGGTCACGACCGCGGCGTGCACACGCTCTCGGGCGGAGAATCCTTCCTCGCCTCGCTGGCGCTCGCGCTCGGGCTTTCCGATGTGGTGCAGTCTTATGCGGGCGGCATCCGCCTCGACGCGATCTTCGTCGACGAAGGCTTCGGCACCCTCGACCCCGAGGCCCTGGACTTCGCGATCCGCACGCTCAAGGACCTGCAGCAGGCCGGGCGCATGGTGGGCATCATCTCGCATGTGGCCGAGCTCAAGGGGTGGATCGACGCGCGGCTGGAAGTGCGGCTCTCCCAGGCGGGCAGCGAGGCCTCGTTCGTGGTCTGAAGGCCGCCTGCATCCGCACCGCGCCCAATCAAACGGATTCCATGCTCCACCTGCATTTCTCCAATCGCATCGAAGTCCTGGCCGACGACCTCCTGTCCCGGCTCGCAGGACCGCGCGACGATGTGTTCCAGGCAGACACCGTGGTCGTTCCGCATACGGCCGCCAGGCGCCACCTCCAGCTTGAACTCGCCCGACGCGAGGGGGTGTGCGCGCAGGTGGCGTTCGAATACCTCGCGCACTGGCTCTGGCTGCAGGTCGCGCGCGTACAGCCCGGGGTGCAGGCCGAGTCCCCCTTCGACGCCGCCTCGCTGGCGTGGCGGCTGTATGCCCTGTTCCAGGACGCCGCTTTCGTCCGAGAGCATCCACCGCTTGCGGACTACCTGGGCGCCAACCGCGAGGACCCGGTGCTCGCCTACGAACTCGCCACGGCGGCCGCCGCGCACCTGGAGCAGTACATCACCTACCGGCCCGACTGGCTGCTGCGGTGGCAGCGGCAGCCCGGCGCGCGCCTGACGTCCAACCCCCACGAGCCCTGGCAAGCCGCCGCCTGGTCGCGCATCGTTACCGGCCTCGGCCTCGATGGCGCGAACCCGATCGACGCCGTCGGACGGCAGCTCGAAGCGGCGGGCCCCGATGCGGCCAGACGCTTCGGGCTGCCTGCCGTGGTCCACGTGTTCGCACTGCCGGCCATTCCGCCCCTGTATCTCGCGGCGCTGCAGTCGCTCGCGCGCTTCATCGACCTGCATGTCTACGCGCTCAACCCCTGCCGCGAATACTGGTTCGACCTGGTCGATCCGCGGCAGCTCGACCGGCTCGAAGCCGCCGGCCGGGGCGAAGCGCGCGAAGTGCGCAACACCCTCCTGTCGTCCTGGGGCAAGCAGGCGCAGTCGGCGCTGGGGCTGCTCACCGGCATCGACGAGTCCGAACGCACCGCCTGGGTGGAGAGCTACCAGACCTCGGGCCGCGGCAGCCTGCTCGGGCGCCTGCAGGACGCGATCCTCGATCTCGCCGACCTGGCGCCCGGCAGCCTGCGGCCAGAAGAGGGCGACCGCAGCATCGAAGTCCACGTGGCGCACTCGCTCACGCGCGAGCTCGAGGTGCTGCACGACCGGCTGCTCGACCTGTTCGCCGCCGACCCGACCCTGCGGCCGAGCGACATCCTCGTCGTCACGCCCGACCTCGAGGCCGCGGCGCCGCTGGTGGATGCGGTCTTCGGCACCGCGCCGGCGCCCCGCCACATTCCGTATGCCATGACCGGCCGCCGGCGCAGTGGCGTCAACGCCCCCGTGCGGGCCTTCCTGCAACTGCTGGCGCTGGCCGCATCGCGCTGCACCGCCAGCGAGGTGTTCGACCTGATGCAGCAGCCGGTCGTCAGCGCACGCTTCGGGCTCGACGACGAAGGCCTGCAGCAGGTCCACGCCTGGATCATCGGCGCGGGGGTCCACTGGGGCCTGGATGCGCCGCACGTCGCCGCGCAGCAGTTGCCCTCGCACGTGGCACACACCTTCGCCGATGGGCTGGCCCGGCTCTTCCTCGGCTACGCCTCGCCGGGCGACGACCCACAGCCCTTCGCGGGCTACCTGCCCCGCGGGGATGCGGAAGGTTCTGCGGCGCTCCCGCTCGGCGCCTTCTGGCGATTCAGCACCGCGCTGCGCGAACTGGTGACCTGCATGGCGCAGCCGCACACCCCGGCGGCGTGGGCGCGGCTGCTGCACCAGGCGGCCGAGGACTTCATCCTCCCCGACCGGCAGGCCATGGACGACTGGCTGGAGCTCCAGGGCGCCATCGACGCGCTCGTCGCCGACATCCGGCGCGCGGGCTTCGACGGCCCGGTGGCTGCGCCGGTGGTCCGCGCGGCCCTCGAACGTGCGCTCGAAGACCGGGCACACGGCGGCACCCCCACGGGGCGCGTGAGCTTCGCCGGCATGAACAGCCTGCGCAGCCTGCCCTTCCGGGTGGTGTGCGCCATCGGCATGAACCATGGCGCGTTCCCCACCCCGGACCGGCCCTCCGAGTTCGACCTGATGGCCGCCACCCCGCGCGCCGGCGACCGCCAGCGCCGCACAGACCAGCGCACGCTGTTCCTGGACCTGCTGCTGTCGGCGCGGGACGTGTTCCACCTGAGCTACGCAGGCCGCAGCATCCGCGACAACGCCCCCATGCCGGCGTCCGTACTGGTCGCCGAACTGCTCGATGTGCTGGTGCCCGCCACTGCGGCCGATCCGATGGCGGCCGACTCGCTGCGAAGGGCGCGCGCGGCCCTGGTCGTCGAACATCCGCTGCAGCCTTTTTCTCCCGTGGCGTTCGATCCAGGTTCGGACCGGCGCCAGCGCAGTTTCGACGCCGACCTCGCGCAGGCCCTGCGCGACGGGCTCGGCGACGCCGCCGCCCGGGTGGACGTTGTTGCATCGGGCGATCCGTCCGGCGGAGAAGTCCCCGAAACCGCCGACTCCGATGACGTGGCCGAACCCGCGCTGCGGTTCTTTCCACGGCCACTGGCCGACCCGGGCCCCGACAGCCGCGTGGTCACCGTTCGGCAACTGGTGGAGTTCTTCGGCAACCCCTCCCGCTACATCCTGCGCCGCCGCCTGGGCATCGAACTGCTGCGCGACGAGCCGGCGCTGGAAGACGACGAGCCTTTCGTCCCTGACTTCGAGGGCCGCTCCAGGCTGGCGGCGCGGCTGCTTCCGGAGCTGCTGCGCGGTATCGACGCGCAGGCTGCGCGCCAGCTTGCGCGGCTCGGCACCGAACTGCCACCTGGCGCACTCGGCGATGCCGAGCTGGACACCGAGCTCGCGGCGCTGCGCGGCTTCGCGGGCGCGGTGCGGCGCGAGACGGCCGCGCCCACCGTGCGGCCGGTGCAGCTGGGCGTGCAGATCGATGTCGACGGCCAGGACTGGCGCATTCACGAAGCCTTTGCCGACCTGCGCCCGCAGGGCCTGGTGCGATGGCGGTACGACGACGAGCGGGCCTCCGACATCCTGAACGCCTGGATCCCGCACTTGCTGCTCTGTGCGGCGCTGCCAGAGGGCGTGGCGCCGCGCACCACCTGGATCGCCCGCCGCATCGCCACCCGCTACGACCCGCTGCCCGCCGAGGAGGCCCGCAGCAGGCTGGGCAGCCTGCTCGCCCTGTACCGGGACGGGCTCACGCGGCCCGTGGCCTTCTTCCCCCGGTCGTCCTGGGCCTTCGTGCAGTCCGGAAAGATCACCGACGCGCGCAGCAAGTTCACCGGATCCGAGCAGTTCGGCGGCGAGCGCGCCAAGCCGGGTCATGCACTCGCCTGGCGCGGGGTGCCCGATCCGCTCGGCGGCGACTTCGAAGCCCATGCGCGCACCGTGTTCGCGGACCGGCCGGTTGAGCACGAACCCATCGTTGCGGAGGATGCGCCATGAGCGCCGAAGCCCTCGACGTCTTCGGGTGCCCGCTGGAAGGCGTTCGCCTCATCGAGGCCTCCGCGGGGACGGGCAAGACCTGGAACATCTGCGGCCTGTACCTTCGCCTGGTGATCGAGCGCGAACTCGAAGTCCAGAAGATCCTGGTTGTCACCTTCACCAAGGCAGCCACCGCCGAACTGTCCGAGCGCATCCGCGACCGGCTCACCGAAGTGCTCGCCGCGCTGCAGGGGCGCGCGCCCGCAAGCGGCGATCCGTTCGCCGGGCAACTGCTGCAGGCGCTCGCGGACCAGGGCTTCGAGCCGCAGCGGGTGCAGGCGCTGCTCGAGCGCGCCCTGCGCAACTTCGACGAGGCGTCCATCTTCACGATCCACGGGTTCTGCAAGCGCGCCCTGGACGACACGCCACTGGCCTCAGGCATGCCGCTGCGCCAGGAACTGCTCGAGGACGACCGCGAGCTTCGCCGGGAAGCCGCCCACGATTTCTGGCGGCGCGAACTGGCCGGGGGCTCCCTCCCACCCGAGCTTATGCGTTTCATGGCGCTGGAAAAGGACACCCCGGAGCGCTTGATTGAAATGCTCGGTCGCCACGCCGGAAAGAGCACGGCCGAACTCCTGTGGCCGCCCGGCAGCGAGTCGATCCCGGCGCTGGACACCGCCGCGTTCCGCCACGCGTTCTCGCAGGCTCGCGTTATCTGGCTGAAGGAGCGTGCAGCGGTGGTGCAGTGCGTGCTCGACTCGCTCGAGTGCCTCAACGCCAACAGCTACAAGGCCGAGAGCGTCACCGAATCGGCGCAGTTGTGGGACGCGGTGTTCGCATCCGCCGACCCCATGGGCGCGCCGCCTCGACCGCTCGACGGCAAGCTCAAGCTGCTGACCGCCGACTGGTACCGGTCGAAGAAGAAGGCCAAGGCGCCGCGGGACTGCCTTCAGCACGCATTCTTCGATGCGGCGCAGGCGCTGGTGGACGCCTGGGCGGTCCTCGAGCCGGCGCTGCACCTCGGGCGCATGCATGTCCTGAGGCGATTCGTCGAGACGGTGCCTGCCGAACTGCGCGAGCGCAAGCGCAACCGCCGCTTCGTGGCATTCGACGACATGCTGTTCAACCTGCGCCAGCGGCTTCCCGAGGGCGCGGACGGTGAAGCGCTGGCCGCGGCCCTGCGCGGGCGGTTTCCGGCGGCGCTGATCGACGAGTTCCAGGACACCGACCCGCTTCAGTTCGCGATCTTCGACCGGGTGTATGGCGGTGGCGGCACGCTGTTCCTCGTGGGCGACCCGAAGCAGGCCATCTACAGCTT
>DAIMZU010000015.1:0-15994 GCA_036733845.1 Ramlibacter sp. | reverse complement strand
AATCCCTCAAGCGCACCTTGATTGGCAAGGTGGTCAGCGACAAGCGTCAAAAGACCGTGACCGTGCTGGTCGAGCGCCGTGTGAAGCACGAGCTCTACGGCAAGATCGTCGCCAAGTCGAGCAAGTACCATGCGCACGACGAGAACGGTGAGTTCCACACGGGCGACGTGATCGAGATCACCGAAAGCCGCCCGCTGTCCAAGACCAAGAACTGGGTCGCCACCCGCCTGGTCGAAAAGGCCGCGACGGTCTGATCCCCCCATAGACCCGGCTCGGCCGGAGTCTTTGTAAAACGGCCCACAATCGTGGGCCGTTTTCTTTTTTCAAACAGGAGAAGTGTTCATGATCCAAGTCGGAGACAAGCTGCCCGCCGTCACCCTGCAGGAGTACTCGGAAGTCGAGGGCGAAGGCTGCAGCATCGGCCCCAACCCGGTGGATGTGGCGAAGGCGACTGCCGGCAAGACCATCGCGATCTTCGGCCTGCCGGGCGCGTTCACGCCCACCTGCTCGGCCAAGCATGTGCCCGGTTACATCGAGCACCGCGATGCCCTGGCCCAGGCCGGCGTCGACGAAGTCTGGTGCGTGAGCGTGAACGACGCTTTCGTGATGGGCGCGTGGGCGCGTGACCAGAAGGCTGTGGGCAAGGTGCGGATGATTGCGGACGGCTCGGCCGAATTCACCACCGCCGCCGGACTGCAGCAGGACATGACCTCCCGTGGCTTCGGCGTGCGCAGCAAGCGGTATTCCATGCTCGTGAAGGATGGCAAGGTCGCCATCCTGAACCTGGAGGCGCCCGGCAAGTTCGAGGTCAGCGGGGCGGACACCCTGCTCGCGCAGCTGCGCGGCTGACGCCATGCGGGCGGGCAGGCGGCACCGCGGCCGGCCCGCTCAGCGCTTCAGAACAGGTCGACCTTGAGGTAGTGGGCGCCCGGCAGGGGGTTGTGGTAGTAGGGCGGGATCTGCTCGAAGCCCAGATCCTCGTAGAGCGCCCGCGCTGCTTCCATGTCGTCGAGCGTGTCGAGCAGGACGCTCGCATAGCCGCGCTCCCGCGCGGCATCGAGGGCCGCTTCCGCCAGTTGCCTGCCCAGCCCGAACCCGCGGAAGGCCTTGCGCACGTACAGGCGCTTCATTTCGGCGGCGTTGGGGTAATCGGCCGTGTCCAGCGGGCGCAGCGCACAGCATCCTGCCGGAGCGCCGTCGATGCGGGCCAGCAGCAGGGCGCCCCGTGGCGCGGCGTACTCGCCAGGCAGGCTGGCGAGTTCCTGTCCGAAGCCCTGGAAGCACAGGTCGACGCCGAGGCCCTCGGCATACTCCTCGAACAGTTCACGAAGGTCTGCAAGATCGTCCGCCTTGGCGGGAGCGATCCACTCGACGTCAGTCAGCTGGGCAGTATCCACTGTGGCTTGGATGCGTACGGAGGAGCGGGCAGTTTATCGCGCAGGTGGCAGCAAGCAAGTCAACCGTGGGCAACCGACTGTTGCAGGACGGCCCCTGAGTCACGCCTGCGCGAGCAGCTTCTCGATGAGCTTGTGCAGCTCGGCAAAGTCGGGCGTTCCGACATAGCGCTTGACGATCTGTCCACGCTTGTCGACCAGGTAGGTGGTGGGTGTCAGCCGGACATCCCCCCAGGCCTGGGCGACGGCGCCGGTGTTGTCGATCGCCACCTTGAAAGGAAGCTTGCGCGTCTGGGCGAAATTGACGACGTACGCTGGTGGATCGTAGGCCATGGCCACGGCGATGGTGTCGTATCCGCGGGGCGCATACCGCTCGAAGGTGGCCACCAGTTCGGGCATTTCGGCCACGCAGGTGGTGCAACTGGTCGCCCAGAAATTCACCAGCGTGACCTTCCCCTTGAAGTCGTCCGTCGTCTTGCGGCTGCCGTCCAGCAGCACGAAGGTGGACGCCGGCGCAGGCGAGCCGGTGCTCAGGTAGACGCCGGCGGCCGTGGCAACAAGCAGCGCGACGGCGGCACCGGCAAAAATGCGTTTGTTCATGACGTGTGGGAGTGGCCTGGCGGATGGATCACGCGCGAAGCAAAAGGTTTCGCGATCCGCCAGCAGGGATTGTCACCCCGGCCGACTCGCATTTCCGATCGCGGGGGTAGTCACCTCCCCAGTTCCAGGGAGAGGACGGGCCCGAGCTGGAACTCGAGCAGGTCCCGGTCGATGCGGCTGGAGCTGTCCAGCTCCCAGGAGGACACCTCGAAGCCGCTCTGCGTGTCGGCGATCTCGATGGTGCGCACGGCCCGGCCCTCGTCGAGGAGGCGTTGCCGCAGCCGGTCGAAGGCTTCGTCATGCAGCTCGCCGTCGATGATGAGCACCGCCGGTGCGGCCTGCCGGATGGCGTACTCGGCATCCTGAACGCGGGCGAAGGCCTGGACATCCATCCCGAGGGGCTTGCAGGCCGCGCGGACATGGCGCTGCGCGCGGGCGTCAGTGGTGATCACCGCCACGTAGGCGCGCGAGGCGCCTGGCGCATTTCCACCGACGCGCCAGGCGTCTCCGCCGTCGCGCTCGCTGTCGAGCGTCGACAGCCCCATCGCCCCCGGCAGCGTGCTCGTGAACTCGAGGGTCAGCTCCGCGTATGCGGGCGTGATGCGCCGACGCACTACCACGCGCAGGGCGGCTGCCGTCTGCACCAGCGACTGCCAGCTCGGGCTATCGGCCTGCTTTTCCCGGTCTTCTGCTGGCTCCTGGCCGCCGCCAGCGCCCCGGACGGTCAGCACCCCGCAGGGAGGCCAGACCGCGGTCTCGAGCTTGACCATCATGGTCTCGCCCATTTCACCCGCCCAGGTGAACGCAGCCTCGAGCAGCGATTCGAGCAAGGCTGGATCGGCCGAGACGGTGACCCGGGCGATGCGGTCGGGCAGGCCCTTCAGCCGTGGCCGCCAACTGGCGCCGCGCCGCAGCAGGACGTCGACCACCGCCGTGTGCAGCGCGAGGGGCTCCAGCCGGGCCGCGGCGGCCGACGGGGTCACCGCCGTGCCTGCCGGGGGTGGGTGCCCAGCGGCGTCAGCGCCGTTGGCTGTGGCGGCGCCGGAGGTGTCTGCTTGCATGTGTCTTCCTCTCCGGATGACACTTTACGGCAGAGCTAGGCTTTGCGCCACGGGAATCGCAGCCGGCGGCCTACTTCAGGCGCAGCCAGCCAATATGTCAGCCAGTTCGCGGGGGGCGCTGACCATGGGATCGTGCCCCGTGGCGAGTTCGACCACCCGTCCCCCTGTGCGCCAGCGCCCACCCCAGAAGCCGGCGTCGGCCACGCGCGCGCGGATGGCATCGATCGTCGGCAAGGCGGGAGCGGTGCAATTGACAAAGGTGCGCGGCACCCGCGCCACGCGATCCATGTCGAAATCGAGAGCCGCGGTGTAGGTGTGCCCCGGGTGCGGCGTCAGGCGCCGGCCGAGCCAGGCGAGGTCTTCGCCGGTGAGGCCATAGTCACGCCCATCCGGCACCGGAAAGCTGAAATCCGGATTCGCTCGCGCCGCTGCGAGCCGGGCTTCCCGTGTCGTGGTCGTGTGGGTGCTGCTCCAGCTTTCGCCGGGTCGTGGGATCACCGCATCGACGTAGACCAGGTGCTGCAGCCGCCCGGGCATCCGGTCGGCCACGGCGGTCCCGAGCATGCCGGCATAGGAATGCACGGCCAGCACCACGTCGCCCATCTCCTCGGCTTCGATCGCGCCGGACACGTCGGCGATGTGCGTCTCGAGCGTGATGGTGGAGGACAGCAGGTGGGCGCGTTCGCCGAGTCCGGTGAGCGTCACCGCATGGACACGGTGCCCCGCCGCCTCGAGCAGCGGCACCACCTTGCGCCAGCACCAGCCGCCGTGCCAGGCGCCGTGCACGAGGATGAAGTTCGCCATGGTCAGATCACCTTTTCATCATGGAGCCGCGCCAGCCGTGCCGCGTCGAGCCCGAGCAGCTCGCCCAGGACGGCGTCCGTGTGCTGCCCGAGCAGCGGGGGCGGCAGGTCCCGCCGCACCGGCGTCGCCGACATCTTGACCGGACTGGCCACCAGGCGCAGCCCGCCGCGAAGCGGATGGGACCACTCGTCCACCATGGCGCGGGCGCGCACCTGCTCGTCGGCGAAAACCTCCCCGAGGTCGTTGATGGCGCCGCAGGGCACGCGTGCACGCTCCAGTGAGGCCAGCCAGTCGGCTTTCGGGCGTGTCTTCATCAGGTCCGCCAGCAGGGGCACCAGCGTGGCGCGGTGGCGCACCCGGTCCTGGTTGCGCGCGAAACGCGGGTCGGCCGCGAGATCCGGCCGGCCGGCCACCTCGCAGAACTTCGCGAACTGACCGTCATTGCCGACCGCGAGAATGAGGTGGTCGGCCCGCCCGTCCGCCTGCGGTGCGACTTCGAAGACCTGGTAGGGCACGATGTTCTGGTGGGCGTTTCCAGCGCGCTGCGGCACCTTTCCGCTGACCAGGTAGTTGGCGCCGAGGTTGGCCAGCATGGCGACCTGCGTGTCCAGCAGCGCCATGTCGATGTGCTGTCCCTCGCCCGTGCGCTCGGCGTGCCGCACGGCCGCCAGGATGGCCACGGCGGAATACAGGCCGGTGAACAGGTCGGCAACCGCCACGCCGACCTTCTGCGGGCCCCCGCCTTCGGCGTCGCGTTCGCCAGTGACGCTCATCAGCCCCCCCATGCCCTGGACCGCGTAGTCGTAACCGGCACGGTCGCGGTAGGGGCCGGTCTGCCCGAAACCGGTGATGCTGCAGTAGACCAGGCGTGGGTTGATCGCGCGCAGCGACTCCCAGTCCAGGCCATACCGCTGCATGTCGCCGACCTTGAAGTTCTCGAGGAAGACATCGCAGCGGGCCGCGAGCTCGCGCACCAGCTGCTGCCCCTGCGGCTGAGAGATGTCGCAGGTGACAGAGCGCTTGTTGCGGTTGGTCCCGAGGTAGTAGGCGGCTTCGGCGGTTTCCTGGCCCTGGTCATCGACCAGGAAGGGCGGCCCCCAGCCGCGCGTGTCGTCACCGGCCTGCGGCCGCTCGATCTTGATCACGTCGGCGCCGAGGTCCGCCAGGGTCTGGCTGCACCAGGGGCCGGCCAGCACGCGGGAGAGGTCCAGGACGCGAATGCCTTCGAGCGAGTTCATCGGACGCATTGTCGGCCAAACCGGCAGACCGCAGGCGAGCCGGCGGGCCCGTGCCGGCGCCGTGCGTCCCTTGATAATGCCGCCATGTTGCTTTCGCGGCGCGACGCCGTCATCGTCTTCCTGGCGTTTGCCTTCGGGTACTTCTTTTCGGCGCTGGTGCGTGCAGTCACCGCGACCCTGGCGCCGGCGCTCACCCAGGAGTTCTCGCTCGACGCGGCCGACCTGGGCCTGCTGGCCGGCGGCTATTTCCTCGGCTTCGCAGGCACGCAGCTGCCCCTGGGCGCCTGGCTGGACCGGCACGGCCCCCGCAAGGTGATCCTCGGATTCCTCGCCGTCGCCGTGGCCGGCTGCGTGGCGTTCTCGATGGCGACGGACTTCTCCACGCTGTTTGCCGCGCGGCTGCTGTGCGGTGCCGGACTGGGCGCGTGCCTGATGGCGCCCCTGACGGGATACAGGCGCTGGCTCGCGCCCGAAGACCAGTTGCGCGCCAATTCCTGGATGCTCATGACCGGATCGTTCGGCATGCTGTCCTCGACCTTGCCCGTCCAGTGGCTGGTGCCGATCGCCGGCTGGCGGCCCCTGTTCCTGGGGCTGGCGGCCCTCCTGGTGCTGGCCATGCTGCTGATCGCATGGAAGGTGCCCGCCTGGACGGCCGCCCCGGCGGCCGCGACGCCGGCGAGCTACCGCGAGGTCTGGCGGCATCCGTTCTTCCGCCGGATGACACCGGTGGGCTTCTTCAGCTACGGCGGCATGGTCGCCATGCAGACCCTCTGGGCCGGTCCCTGGATGGTGCGGGTCGCCGGTTATGACCCGCTCGCGTCGGCCACCGGCCTGTTCGTGATCAACCTGGCCATGCTCGTGGCCTTCTGGGCCTGGGGCATGGTCACACCGTCGCTGGTCCGGCGGGGCATCCTGCCCGAACGGCTGATCGCCTGGGGCCTGCCGGCAAGCTTCGTCGTCATGGCCGGCCTGTTGCTGGCGGGGCCGGCGGCCGGCGCGGGCGCCTGGGCACTGTTCTGCGTCAGCAGCACTTTCATGTCGCTTGCGCAGCCGGCCGTGGGCATGGCCTTTCCGCAGGCGCTCGCGGGGCGGGCGCTGTCGGCGTACAACCTGGTCATCTTTGCCGGCGTCTTCATCGTCCAGTGGGGCGTGGGACTGCTGGTCGACGCGCTCCTGGCCCTGGGCTGGTCGCAGCTGGCGAGCTTCCGGGGCGCCTTGGGTGTGTTCCTGGCGCTCAGCATCGCATCCTGGCTGTATCTGCTGCTGGGGCCACGGGATAATCCGGTGCAATGAACGGGATCCTGATCATCGCCCACGCGCCGCTCGCCCATGCGCTGAGGGCCTGCGCCCTGCACGTGTTCCCAGACTCCGCGGCGCACGTGGCCTGCGTCGACGTGCAGCCCGCGGCCTCGCCCGAGGAGAGCCTGGCCAGCGCCCGTATCGCGCTGGACCAGCTCATCCACGTGCCGACGATCCGTTCGGTGCTCGTGCTGACCGATGTCTTCGGCGCCACGCCGGCCAACATCGCGCAACGCATCGTCGACGGCCAGCGCACGCGGCTGGTCACCGGCGTGAACCTGCCGATGCTGTTGCGCAGCGTGAGCTACCGCCACGAGACGCTGGAGGCCCTGGTCGCCCGCGCCGTATCCGGCGGCACGCAGGGCGTCATGCAGGTGTCCGTTGCCGCTCCCCAGAACCAGAACCGCCGCCACCATGATCAGAACCCCAACGACCATCAGCAATAAGCTGGGCCTGCATGCACGCGCGTCGGCCAAGCTGACCAAGCTGGCGGGCGCCTATCCCTGCGAGGTCTGGCTCGAGCGCGGCGAGCGGCGCGTCAACGGCAAGAGCATCATGGGCGTGATGATGCTCGCCGCGGGGCTGGGCAGCCAGATCACTGTCGAGACGCAGGGGGAGCGCGAAGGTGAGGCCATGGACGCCCTGCTGGCCCTCATCGCCGACAAGTTCGGCGAAGGCGAATGAAGGGAGCCGACGCATGACCTTTGCTGTCCACGGAATTCCCGTCTCGCGCGGCATTGCCATCGGTCGCGCCGTGCTCATGGCCGGGCGCGTCGACGTGGCTCACTATTTCATCGAAGTCAGCCAGGTGGCCAGCGAAATCGACCGGGTGCGAACGGCCCGCGATGCCGTGGCCGACGAGATCCGGCGGCTGCAGCAGACCGTCGCGACCATGGGCCCCAAAGAGGCCCCGCACGAGCTTTCCGCGCTGCTCGACGTCCACCTCATGCTCCTGCAGGACCAGGAACTCGAGAGCGGCGTCAAGCACTGGATCCGCGACCGGCTCTACAACGCCGAATGGGCGCTGACGACGCAACTGGAGCTGCTGTCGCGCCAGTTCGACGAAATGGAGGACGAGTACCTGCGCGAGCGCAAGGCCGACCTCGAGCAGGTGGCCGAGCGCGTGCTTCGCCACATGAAGGGCGTCGCCTCGCCCGTGCCGCCGGCGCGCAAGCCGGGTGCCGGGCGCCAGCAGGACCTGCTCCCCGGCGACACGCACGACGTGCCGCTGGTGCTGATCGCCCACGACCTTTCACCGGCGGACATGCTGCACTTCAAGCAGAGCGTGTTCGCAGGCTTCGTCACCGACATGGGCGGGCGCACCTCGCACACCGCGATCGTCGCGCGCAGCATGGACATCCCCGCGGTGGTGGGCGCCCGCAGCGCCAGCCAGCTCGTGCGCCAGGACGACTGGGTGGTCGTCGACGGGGATGCGGGGGTCATGATCGTCGATCCGTCGCCGATCATCCTGGCCGAGTACGGTTTCAAGCAGCGCCAGGCCGAACTCGAACGCGGGCGGCTCGCGCGTCTGCTGCACACGCCGGCGGTGAGCGTGGATGGCCAGAAGGTGGAACTCCTGGCGAACATCGAACTGCCGGAGGATGCTGCCGCAGCCCTCGAAGCCGGTGCGGTCGGCGTCGGGCTGTTCCGCAGCGAATTCCTCTTCATGGGGCGCGACGGCCACCTGCCCGACGAGGAGGAGCAGTACCTGGCGTACCGCCGCGCCGTCGAGGGCATGCAAGGCCTGCCGGTGACGATCCGTACGGTCGATGTCGGCGCGGACAAGCCGCTCGATGCGCGCAAGCCGGACGACCACCTCAATCCCGCCCTGGGACTGCGGGCGATCCGCTGGAGCCTGGCCGACCCCGCCATGTTCCTCAACCAGCTGCGGGCCATCCTCCGCGCGGCCGCGCACGGGCGCGTGAACATGCTGGTGCCCATGGTGGCCCACCTGTCCGAGATCCGGCAGACCCTGTCCCTGGTGGACCTGGCCCGCAGCGAACTGGACAGCCGCGGCATCGCCTACGGCCCGATCTCGATCGGCGCCATGATCGAAATCCCGGCCGCCGCCCTGCAGGTGCGCACTTTCCTGCGCCACTTCGATTTCCTGTCCATCGGCACCAACGACCTGATCCAGTACACCCTGGCCATCGACCGCGCCGACGAGTCCGTGGCGCACCTGTACGACCCGCTCCATCCGGCCGTCCTGCGCCTGGTGGCCGACACCATCCGCGAGGCCAACGCCGCGGGCAAGCCGGTGAGCGTGTGCGGCGAGATGGCCGGCGACGTCGCCATGACCCGCCTGCTGCTCGGCCTGGGCCTGCGCACCTTCTCCATGCACCCCGCACAGGTGCTCGCCGTCAAGCAGGAAGTGCTCCGCGCCGACACGGGGCTGCTGGCCACCTGGGCGGACCAGGTCCTCGATTCGGACGAGCCGGCGAAGCTGGTGGAGGCGGGGAGGGGTTGAAGAGGAGCGGGCAGCCGGAACGCCAAGTGCGCGAAGGAGACGCAAAGGACGCCAAGAAGTCCATGGAGGGTGTTGAGTGCGCACGACGGGCCCGTCTGGAGTTCTGCGGGCGCACTCACCACCGACTTCATTGCATTTCTTGCGACCTTTGCGTCTCCTTCGCGCCCTTTGCGTTCCTGCCCCCGTCCCGCGTCCCCACCACCGCCGCCCCGATGATCAGCAGGGCTGCGGCGGCAATCGTCCAGCGCCAGGGGCCGCCAGTGGTGGCCAGCAGAAGGACGGTGGAGGCCAGCGGCGTGATGTAGCTGAGGATGCCGATCTGGCGGGCGTCCCCGTGCTTGAGTGCGCGGTCCCACAGGAAGAAAGCGGCGCCCAGCGGGCCGAAGCCCATGATCGCCACGAGGAACCAGTCACGTGCCGACAGGGTGGCCGCAGGTTCGAGCAGCCAGTGGCAGGCGAGCGAGAGGAGGCCCGACACCAGCCCGAAGCCGCCGATGGCGGCGGTGGGGAAGGGAGGCACCCGCCGCGTCCCCAGCGAGTAGGTCGCCCACACAAACGCGGATCCGAGCGCCGGCAGGTAGCCCCAGGACCATGCGGAGGCGAGCCCCGCCTGTGGCGCTGCGCCGACGATTGCGATGGCTGCGCCCGCGAAGCCCGCAAGCGCGGCGCCGACGTGCGCAGGCCGAAGCCGCATGCCCGGCAGCATCACTGGCGCCAGCACCACGATCAGCAGGGGCCAGAGGTAGTTCACCAGGTTGGCTTCCACCGGAGGGGCGTGCCGCAGCGCGATGAACAGCAGGAAGTGGAAGCCGAAGAGGCCGAAGACGCCCAGCGCCAGGGTGCCGGGCGGCACCCGCCATTGACGCGCCAGTGGCCAGGCCGGCACGCTGCCGATCACCAGGGCCAGTCCGGTCAGCAGGAATGGCGGGACATGCGCCAGCAGCAGGCCCAGCGTGGCCAGCAGAGACCACAGCGAAATGGCGCCGAGTGCGTGGACATGGGGATGCACCCCACCGGCAGGAGGTGGCGGGGCCGCGGGCGCCGGGGCGCGGGAGAGCTCCGCGCCGGGGTTCAAGCGACGCCGGCGGCGTGGGCCTGCTGGTCCGCGTGGTAGCTCGAGCGAACCATCGCGCCGACCGCCGCGTGCGAGAAGCCCATGGCCAGGGCCTCGCGCTCGAACATCTTGAAAGTGTCCGGGTGGACATAGCGGCGCACCGGAAGGTGGGAGGTGCTCGGGGCCAGGTACTGCCCGATGGTGAGCATGTCGATGCCGTGCTCACGCATGTCCCGCATGACCTGCAGGATCTCCTCGTCGGTCTCGCCCAGGCCCACCATCAGCCCGCTCTTGGTCGGCACCTGCGGGAACAGCGCCTTGAACTTGCGCAGCAGGTTCAGGCTGAACGCGTAGTCGGACCCGGGCCGCGCTTCCTTGTACAGCCGCGGGATGGTCTCGAGGTTGTGGTTCATCACATCGGGCGGGGCCGCCTTCAGGATCTCGAGGGCGCGGTCGTCGCGTCCGCGGAAGTCGGGCACCAGGATCTCGATCGTGGTGCCGGGCGAGAGCTCGCGCGTGCGCCGGATGCAGTCGACGAAGTGCTGGCTGCCGCCGTCGCGCAGGTCGTCCCGGTCGACGCTGGTGATGACCACGTAGCGCAACTGGAGCCTGGCGATCGTGCGGGCGAGGTTCTCCGGTTCGTGGGCATCGAGCGGGTCCGGCCGGCCGTGCCCCACGTCGCAGAACGGGCAGCGCCGCGTGCACTTGTCGCCCATGATCATGAACGTGGCCGTGCCCTTGCCGAAGCACTCGCCGATGTTGGGGCAGGAGGCTTCCTCGCAGACGGTGTTCAGCTTGTTCTCGCGCAGGATCTGCTTGATCTCGTAGAAGCGGGTGGTGGGGGACCCGGCGCGCACGCGAATCCAGTCGGGCTTCTTGAGGATCTCGGCGGCCTCCACCTTGACCGGGATGCGCGACAGCTTGGCCGCGGCCTTCTGCTTGGCCGAGGGGTTGTAGGCGTCCAGGTCCTGGACTTCGCGGACGACGGGGTTGGAGCTCATGGGCAGGTCAGGGAGACAGCAGGGCGGCGAGCCTTCGGCCCAGCCGCTCCGCGGCCTCGTTCCAGGTGGTGGTGACGCCAATTGTAGAAAGGTCGAGCGTCTTGAGCCCCGCATAGCCGCAGGGGTTGATCCGCGAGAAGGGTTCGAGGTCCATCGCGACGTTCAGGGCCACGCCGTGGTAGGTGCAGTGCCGGCTGACCTTGATGCCCAGCGCAGCGATCTTGCCCAGGCCACGGAAGGGGTCCTGCTCGGGCGCCGGGCCGGCGAGCGCGGCGTGCGAGAACGGGTCGTCCAGCCGAACGTAGATCCCCGGCGCGCCGGCGACGCGGTGGCCGGTCACGCCGTAGTCGGAAAGGGTGCGGATCACGGCTTCCTCGACCCGGTAGACGTACTCCTTGACGAAGTAGCCCGCCCTGCGCAGGTCGAGCAGCGGATAGGCGACGACCTGCCCGGGACCATGATAGGTGACCTGCCCGCCCCGGTTGGTCGGCACGACCGGGATGTCGCCTGGGTCCAGCACATGCGCGCGCTGCCCGGCGAGGCCGAGGGTGAAGACCGGCGGATGCTCGCACAGCCACAGCTCGTCGGGCGTGCCGTCGACGCGGGCGGCGGTGAAGTCCTGCATCGCCTGGAACGCCTGCGCGTACGGAACACGGCCGTGCAGGGCCAGGGCGATCATGTCAGAGGACGACCTTCACCAGCGGATGGGACGACAGCGCGACATACAGCCCATCGAGCTGCTCGCGGCTGGTCGCGGTGATGGTGAGAGTGATGCCCAGGTAATTGCCGGCGCGACTGCCGCGCAGCTCGATGCTCGACGGCTCGAAACCGGGGTCGAAGCGCAGCGCCACTTCCGTGATCGCTTCGACGAAGCCCTCCACCTTGGCGCCCATGACCTTGATGGGAAAGCGGGAGGGGTATTCGATCAGGGACTCGCGGGGGCCGGGATGCGCAGCGTGGTTCATGGTGGATCGGGATGAAGCTTTGGCGCATGATGCGCCACTGCGGGTCAGTTGGGGGCGGGTGGCGCTCGTGCAAGCGCAGCCGCTCAGGCGCGCAGTCGCCGCAGGCGCCGGGTTCGCAGGTGCAGCAGCACCCGGACACGCCAGCCCAGCTTCACCAACCCGTAGGTGCCGAGTGAGCCCCCCGCCGCAAAGATCGCCATGCCGAGGATGGCCGGCTTTCCTACTCCCTGGAACCAGTGGACCAGGCTGGTGCCCGCCTCGGGGACCACGAGTGGCGGCGCATCGATGAAGCCGCTGCCGACGATGTAGGCCGCCCAGAGCCAGAAACCGATCGTGAGCGGGTTGGTCACCAGGGTGGTCACCACCGACAGGGGAATGTTGCCACGCCACCAGATGCAGTGCATGACCGACAGGGGGATCTGACCCAGTGGCAGGGCAAAAGCCCAGAAAACGCCGATGGCCATGCCGCGCGCGACGCTTTCGTGCTGAAGGTGCCACAGGTGCGGCGCGAGGACGTGGCGCGCGACCGGACGCAGCATCGGGTGCGTGGCCAGCTCATCGCGGCGCGGCATGCGGTTGCCCAGGGAGTGGCGCATTCGACGCCAGAGGTTGTACTCGGCCGCATGGCGTGATCGCTGGCGGCTTGTCATTCGGCTCATCCGTGCATTGTCCCAGCCCAACGTCGCACTTGCATGGCCCACCGCTGCAAAACACCTACCGCGCAACAGTTTCGCGACAGCAGGGCGGATGAGGTTGTCCGGCTGACCTGGGTTTCTACTTATAATGAGAGGCTTTGTGAATTCCAGGGGCCGGCTGCGCGGCTTTCAGACATGAGATCCGATAGCGCGCATTCCGAGTCCCAGGACGAGTTCGACAAGGAGCCGGCCTTGACGCCGCTGACCGCCGATCAGGCGCGCCAGTTGCGTGAGCGCAGTCCCTCGGTGTCGCCCTGGTGGATCGTGGGCGCCCAGGTGCTGGTGGGGTTGGTGGCGGCCATGGCCGCCGGGTGGCTGTCCGGAGATCGCGGGCTGGGCCTGTCGGTGCTCTACGGCGCCTGGGCCGTGGCGCTGCCGGCGGCCCTGTTCGCAAGGGCGGTGGCCCGTGGGGCGGGTGTCGGCCTGCTGGTGTGGGAGTTGGCGAAAGTCGGCCTCACGGTGGCCCTGCTCGTGGCCGCGCCGAAACTGGTGCCTGGATTGAACTGGCTGGCGTTGCTGGTCGGGGTGATCCTCGCGACGAAGATGTATTGGGTGGCGCTCGCGCGGATGCGGCGTCCCCTGAAAACTGGGAACTGATCAAGTCATGGCTTCCGAAACCGGACCGAGCGCAGGCGAGTACATCCAGCATCACCTGCAGCATCTGCAGATGGACTTCTCCTTCCAGAGCGTCAAGCAGACGTCGATCGTCGACTTCAGTGTCTTCAACCTCGACTCGGTTTTCTATTCGGTGGTCCTGGGTGTCCTGGCCTGCTTGTTCCTGTGGCTGGGCGTGCGCCGCGCGACCTCCGGCGTTCCCGGCCGGTTCCAGGCGGCCGTCGAGATCCTTGCCGAAATGGTGGAGACCCAGGCCAAGGGCGTCATCCATAACGAAAAGAGTCGCAAGCTGGTCTCTCCGCTGGCGCTGACCGTGTTCGTCTGGATTTTCCTGATGAACTTCATGGACCTGATCCCCGTGGACTTGATCCCCTATATCTGGCACACCGCCGGTCCGGCCATGGGCTACCAGGATTACATGCGCGTGGTGGCCACGGCCGACCTGTCCACCACCCTGGGCCTGTCGATCAGCGTTCTGTTGCTGTGCCTCTTCTACAACATCAAGATCAAGGGCCTGGGTGGCTGGGGTCATGAGCTCATCACCGCGCCCTTCGGTGCCCATCCCCTGCTGTGGCCCTTCAATCTGGCCATGCAGATCATCGAATACATCGCCAAGACGGTGTCGCACGGCATGCGGCTGTTCGGCAACATGTTCGCCGGCGAACTGGTGTTCATGCTCATCGCGTTGCTCGGCGGAGGGTTCGCCCTGTCGTTCACGGGCATCGGCCTGGCGATTGCCCACCTGATCGCCGGCACCGTCTGGGCCCTGTTCCACATCCTGATCATCACGCTGCAGGCTTTCATCTTCATGATGCTGACCCTGATCTACGTGGGCCAGGCCCACGACGCGCACTGATCACGTACTGACGCTTCGTCATCTCCGTTTCCCTTTCCCCTTCACTTTCCATTTCACAACAGGAGCAATCATGGAAAACATCCTCGGTCTCGTCGCCCTCGCATGCGGCATCATCGTCGGCCTGGGCGCCATCGGCGCCTCGATCGGCATTGCGCTCATGGGTGGCAAGTACCTGGAGGCCTCTGCTCGCCAGCCGGAACTGATGAACGAGCTGCAGACCAAGATGTTCATTCTGGCCGGCCTGATCGATGCCGCCTTCCTGATCGGCGTGGCCATCGCCCTGCTGTTCGCTTTCGCCAACCCCTTCGTGCTGGCCTGATCGGCACTGAGCCGGTCACGACGGAAAGGACCGTTCCGTGAATATCAATGCGACCCTGATCCTGCAAGGCATCGTTTTCCTGATCCTTGTCTGGTTCACGATGCGCTTCATCTGGCCGCCCGTCACCGCGGCGCTGGACGAGCGCGCCCGCAAGATCGCCGAGGGTCTCGCCGCCGCTGACAAGGCCAGGGCCGACCTCGCCGCCGCCGACCGGCGCGTCGAGGAGGAGCTCGCCCGCGTGCGCAACGAGACCGCGGCCATGCGTGCCGACGCCGAGCGTCGCGCCCAGGCCCTGATCGAGGAAGCCAAGGGCCGCGCCACCGAAGAGGCCAACAAGATCATCGCCGCTGCCCAGGCCGAAGCCGGCCAGCAGGCGGTGCGCGTGCGCGAAGCCCTGCGTGAGCAGGTTGCCGCGCTAGCCGTCAAGGGCGCCGAGCAGATCCTGCGCCGCGAGGTCAATGCCGGCGTCCACGCCGAGCTGCTCGACCGCCTCAAGACCGAGCTGTAAGAAGGACTGCACATGGCTGAACTCGCCACCGTCGCCCGGCCCTACGCCGAGGCACTGTTCAAGTCGTCGCAAGCCGACCTGAAGGGCACCGCCCAGTGGCTCGAAGCGCTGGCCGCCGTGGCCGGCAACCCGCAGCTGCTGGAGTTCGCCGGCAATCCCAAGGCCTCGGACGCGCAGGTCTTCGAGGTCGTCAGCGGCGTCGCCAAGGTCAGCCTGCCGGACGTGGCGCAGAACTTCCTGCGCGCGGTCATCGAGAACGGCCGGCTCGCCGCGCTGCCCGAGATTGCCGCGCAGTACCGCGCCCTGGTCAACACCCAGGGCGGCGCCTCGGACGCCGTGGTCTATAGTGCATTCCCGATTCCGGCCAGTGCCCTGGCCGATCTCGGTGCCACCCTCGAGAAACGATTCGGCCGCAAGCTCAACCTGAGCGTGCGGGAAGACGCCGGCCTCATTGGCGGCATCCGCGTGGTCGTCGGCGACGAGGTGCTCGACACTTCCGTCAAGGCGCGCCTCGAACAGATGAAGGCCGTCCTGACGGCCTGAACGGTGCCTCGCAGGCAGCCCGCAACCCATACCAAAGGAAAGAGTCATGCAACTCAATCCCGCTGAAATTTCCGAACTGATCAAGAGCCGGATCGAGGGCCTGGGCGCCAGCGCCGACATCCGCAACCAGGGCACGGTCATCTCCGTGACCGACGGCATCGTCCGCATCCACGGCCTGTCCGACGCGATGGCCGGCGAGATGCTGGAGTTCCCGCCCAACGCCGAGGGAGTCCCTACCTTCGGCCTCGCCCTGAACCTCGAGCGCGACTCCGTCGGCGCCGTGATCCTGGGCGAGTACGAGCACATCTCCGAGGGCGACACCGTCAAGTGCACGGGCCGCATCCTGGAAGTGCCCGTCGGCCCCGAGCTCATCGGCCGCGTGGTCAACGCACTGGGCCAGCCCATCGACGGCAAGGGCCCGGTCAATGCCCGCCTGACCGACGTGATCGAGAAGGTCGCGCCCGGCGTGATCGCCCGCAAGTCGGTCGACCAGCCCGTGCAGACCGGCCTCAAGGCCATTGACTCCATGGTGCCGATCGGCCGCGGCCAGCGCGAGCTGATCATCGGCGACCGCC